>JBGPTG010000023.1:0-18499 GCA_041490545.1 Gammaproteobacteria bacterium | reverse complement strand
TCGCCGGCGAAGTACGACGTAGACGGCATCCTCCTGCCCAGGCCGTTCAAGATCGTGCGCCACGGGCCCATACGTCTTTTCTGCCACGACGTGCGCAAGATGGAAAGGTTCTACATCGAAGTGCTCGGCTTTGCGCGCACCGAGGCGGTCACCTGGAAGGGCCAGCGCTGCGTGTTCCTTCGCTGCAGCACCGAGCACCATTCGCTCGCGCTCTACCCGATCGCGCTGCGCGCGAAGCTCGGGCTCTCGCCGCACACCACGGTGATGAGCTTCGGCATCCAGGTCGCGACCTACCGCCAGCTGCGCGCCGCAATCGATTTCCTCCGCGAGCGCGGCGGAAAATTCGTCGAGCTTCCTCAGGCGCTGTCGCCGGGCATCGACTACAGCGCCTGCGTGCTCGACCCGGCCGGCCACGCGATCCAGCTCTATTACTACATGGAGCAGGTCGGCTGGAACGGCCGGCCGCGCGGGGAGCGGGCGCGCGTGAGCGCGAGCATTGCGAAGTGGCCTGAGGCGGTGGAACCTAAGGCCGATACGTATACGGGCGAGCCTTATCTGGGACCCTGGGGGTGATGGCGTCGGAGTCCGGCCGCCGCGGACCTTGCCGGGCGAATTCAGCCGCAGTTCGGCGGCAATCCTATCGGGTGCGCCGCCTCGACGAACTTCGCCGCAGTAAGAATCAGCGGCTCCGAAAACCGCGGCCCGACGATCTGCAGCCCCACCGGCAGTTTTGACGCGGTGAGTCCCGCCGGCACGCTCGCCGCGGGCAATGCGGCGAGGGAGACGAGGAAGGTCGGGCCGATCCAGTCCATGTAGTTGTGCAGTTTTTTCCCTTCGACCACGTCGGGATAGTTCTTCTCGACCGGAAACGGCGGGACCGGCGCGGTGGGCGTCAAAACGAGATCGTACTTCTCGAAGAGCGCCCGCCAGCGGTGCCAGATCTCGGTGCGCTTGTGCTCGGCGCGCGCGATATCGGTGATCTTGAGCGCGAGCCCGGCGCGGATGTTGCCGGCGAGGTTGTCGCCCAGCTCGCCGATGCGCTCGAGGCGCTCCAGATGGTTTCCGACCATCGCCTCGCCGCGCAGCGCGAGAAAAGCGTCGCGCCCGTCGCCCATGCTGATTTCGATTTCCTCGAGCGACGCGCCGCAGTCGCGCAGGTCCTGCGCGGCCTTGCGGCAGATGCGCTCGATCTCCCTGTCCACGCCGATGCCGGCGATATCCGGCGCATAAGCGAGGCGCAGCTTCTTCAGATCCTTCGCCCTGGCGACGCGCGCGTGGGCGCTCTTCCACGGCGCCGCGCAGGAGAGCGGCGCCTTCCCCGAGAGTCCCGTCATCGCATCCAGAAGAAGCGCGCAATCCTCAGCCGAGCGCGCCATCGGGCCGGCGACGCTCTGGTCGTGCCAGGGCAGCGTCGCGGGATGCTTGGGCACCAGGCCCGCGGTGGTGCGCAAGCCCACGACGCCGCAGAACGCCGCGGGCGTGCGCAGGCTGCCGCCGAAGTCGCTGCCTTCGGCGAGCGGGACGAGGCGCGCGGCGAGCGCCGCGGCGCCCCCGCCGGTCGAGCCCGAGGCCGAGAGCGCCGCGTTCCAGGGATTGCGCGTCGCGCCGAACACCTTGTTGAAGGTATTGGCGCCGGCGCCGAACTCCGGCGTGTTGGTCTTGCCCAGCACGATCGCGCCCGCCGCTTTCAGCCGCACGACGATTTCGGCGTCGGCGGTGGGCACGTGCTCGGCGTACAGCGTCGAGCCCCAGGTGGTGCGGATGCCCGCGGTCGGCGTGAGATCCTTGATCGCCACCGGCACGCCGTGCAGGGCCCCGAGGACTTTTCGCTTGGCCACCGCCAACTCGGCCTCGCGCGCCCAGGCGAGCGCCTGATCGGCGGCGACGGTGCAGAAGGCGTTGACCGCGGGGTTGATCCGCTCGATCGCCGCGAGGTGCGCTTTCACTACCTCGACCGCGCCCGCCTTGCGCGTGCGGATGAGCCGCGCCAGCTCCACGGCGGCAAGCCGGGTGAATTCGGTTTTCTTCATGGAGGCAATGATACCGAAAGCGTCGCCAGGACTGTTCCGCTATGCTAGCCGCCCATGAGCGGTCACGGGCACAGCCAGTACGAGCTGCTGAAGCAAAGGCGCTTCCTGCCGTTCTTCCTCACCCAGTTCCTCGGCGCCTTTAACGACAACGTCTTCAAGAACGCCCTCATCATCCTGCTCGCCTTTCACGCGGGCAGCATGAGCGGCCTTTCCGCCGCGACGCTTTCCAACCTCGCGCAGGCGCTCTTCATCCTGCCGTTTTTTCTTTTCTCCGCGACCGCCGGGCAACTCGCCGACAAGCTGGAGAAATCGCTTGTCATCCGCCTGGTGAAGATCGCCGAGATCGCCATCATGGTGCTCGGCGCCGCGGGCCTGTACTGGCGCGACCTGACGCTGCTCTTGACCGCGCTTTTCCTCATGGGACTGCACTCGACCGTCTTCGGCCCGGTGAAGTACGCGATCCTGCCGCAGCACCTGCGCCAGGAGGAGATCGTCGGCGGCAACGGCCTGGTGGAGATGGGCACCTTTCTCGCGATACTGCTGGGCACGCTGCTCGGGGGATTCCTCATCGCCGGGGACTCGGCCGGCCCGGTTTCGGCGACCGTGCTCGCGCTCGCCGTGACGGGTTATCTCGCGAGCCGCTGGGTCCCGCACTCGCCGGCTGCCGCTCCCGGGCTCGCCGTCAACTGGAACCCCGTTTCCGAGACCTGGCGCATCCTGCGGTTTCTGAAACAGGACCGCACCGTGTTCCTTTCGGTGCTCGGCATTTCCTGGTTCTGGTTCCTCGGCGCCATTTATCTCTCGCAATTTCCCGTCTACACCCAGGCGGTGCTCTCGGGTAACGAGGAAGTGGTGCCGGTGCTGCTCGCGCTCTTCTCGGTCGGTGTCGGCGCCGGGTCGCTCTTGTGCGAGCGCATGTCCGGGCGCAGGATCGAGATCGGCCTGGTTCCGTTCGGCTCGATCGGCCTGACCCTCTTCGGCATGGATTTCTATTTCGCGAGCACCGGGCTCGCCCCGCACGCGGCCTGGGGCGCCGCGGCATTCCTCGCCGAGCCCGCGCACTGGAGGATCCTCGCCGACCTCGCGCTGATCGGCGTCTTCGGCGGCTTCTACATCGTGCCGCTCTACGCGCTGGTGCAGACGCGCTCGGAAGCGAGCCACCGCTCGCGCGTCATCGCCGGCAACAACGTGCTCAACGCGCTCTTCGTCGTCGCCGCGGCGCTGACCGCGATCGGCCTGCTCGCGCTGGGACTGACCATCCCGCAGATCTTCCTCGCCGCGGCCGTGTTCAACGCTTTTGTCGCGATCTACATCTACGCGCTGGTGCCCGAGTTCCTGATGCGCTTCCTCATCTGGCTGCTCATGCACACGATTTACCGCCTGGAGAAATCCGGCCTGGAGAACATCCCCGAATCCGGACCGGCGGTGCTGGTGTGCAACCACGTGAGCTATGTCGATGCGCTGGTCATCGCCGCCGCGTGCCCGCGCCCGGTGAGATTCGTCATGGACCACCAGATCTTCAGGATTCCCGTGCTCAGCTTCATCTTCCGCACCGGGCGCGCGATCCCGATTGCGCCCGCGCACGAGGACCCGGACGCGCTCAACCGCGCCTACGACCAGATCGCCAGGGCGCTCGAGGACGGCGACGTGATCGGCATCTTCCCCGAGGGCAAGATCACCCATGACGGCCAGCTGAGCCCGTTCAAGCCGGGGGTGAAGAAGATCGTCGACCGCACGCCCGTGCCGGTCGTGCCGCTCGCGCTGCAAGGGCTGTGGGGAAGTTTCTTTTCCCGCCGCGGGGGTCCGGCGATGACGAAGTGGGGTCGGATCGCGAAGCGAATATTCTCCCGGATCGGCCTGGTGGCGGCGGCGCCGGTGCCGGCGCGCGAGGTCACGCCCGAGAATTTGCAGGAGATTGTGCTGAAACTGCGGGGAAACTGGCTCTAGGTTATTTGCGAGGCCGCGAAGCCGTGGACCGTAGCGGGTCCTCCGGTGGGTCTTGCCGCCGCAATTCCGTGAACAGCGCGAGCTCCCAGGGACGAATCGCCATCACCAGGGTCGTTCCCTCGCGGCTCTTGTGTTCGAGCTGCCGGTCTTCCTCGACGAGCGAGTCGAACTCCTCGGCGATCTTGTGCATGCGCTGCTGCAACATTTCATTGGACTTGGCGGACACGCTCCCGTGCACGGTAATACGCAGCTCGCCCTTGTCCACGAACGAAGAATTGAAAAATTGTCCCTGGACGCGCTCCTCGAAGAAGCGCTGCATCGGCCCGGCCTTGCGCCAGGTGAAATTGCGGGCAAGCCGGACCTTGATCCGGTTGCCCGGCTGCAGGTCGATGATCCCCAGCTTGTCCAGGCGCGCGAGCAGCCCGACCAGCTCCGCTTCGGAGAAGCGATAGCTCTCCAGCATGCTCGCCGCGGTCCAGTGGCTGATCGCGAGAATCGCGACGAGCATCAGCCTGGGTTCGCTTACCAGGGTGCGTTCCTGGTCTTCGGTGAGTTGGGTGACGCGCCCTTCTGCGGCACGCGTGAGCTCGATCAGATCGGCGATCTCCAGTCCCATCAGAGCGCAGATTTTCTCGAGCCGGTCTAGGCTCAGATTCTCCTGGGCGAACATTCGCTTCACCGAGGATTCGGAAAGTCCTAGCCCCTTCCCGACACGGGCATAGGTCAGGCCGCGTTCGCGCAGGCTCTTCTTCACGACGTCGAGAAGCAAGGAGACTTGGGACATTGGTAGCAAAAATCGATACTTCCGGGGTCATATTACATGACCTTGGCGTGAATAGTTGCGTGACTTGACCGGACAGCCGAGCCTTGCATCCGCTTCGACTGAGCTTTAGTGTTTCAACACTTCACCAACAACCAAGGAGGAACCATGTCACACACGTGGAAAAGAGGGGGGGGTGGCAGTGTCGTCGCGATGACGCTTCTGTCCCTGGTCATCGCAGGATGCGCAACCACGACACGAAACACGACCAGCGCCGTGGAGTATCTCTATCCCAGCGGCAACACGGCCGAGGCTCCGGGCGTTCCGGTGCTGACGCTTCCCCTGCGCGTGGGGATCGCGTTCACGCCGGGAGACCGGTCGGTTCCCAACTCGGACGCGTCCCGCCGCAAGTTGTTCTTCCGGTCGAGCAGCGAGTTCCTGCTCACCGAGAAGCAAAAGCAGGACCTCATGCGGGAAGTCGCGAACCACTTCAGGAAATACCCGTTCGTGAAGGATATCGAGGTCATCCCGTCGGACTACCTCGAGCCGCGCGGCGGCTTCGCCAATCTCGACAAGATCAAGACCATGTACGGCGTGAGCGCGATCGTCCTGGTGTCGTACGACCAGACGCAATTCACTGACGAGGGCCTGCTTTCCCTCACCTACCTGACGGTCGTCGGCGCGTACCTTGTGCAGGGAGAGAAGAACGACACCCACACCATGCTCGACGCGGTGGTGTACGACATCCCCAGCCGCAAGATGCTTTTCCGGGCGCCGGGAACCAGCCTCATCAAGGGCACGTCCACGCCGATCAACCAGAGCGAGCAGCAGCGCAAGGACAGCGAGACCGGCTTCGAGAAAGCGGCCAAGGAGATGATCGTAAATCTCGACGCCCAGCTCGCGGGGTTCAGGGAGAAAGTCAAGGCGTCGCCCAAGGAGTATACGATCGTCCGACCAGACGGTTACAAAAGCGACTGAGGCGATTCATTTTTCGCGTCACTCTTTCGCCGGATCCGATGCGCCGTGCGGCCGCTAGGCCGCACGGCCAGGTGGCTCGAAAGGGGCCGGGGCAGGAAGGTACCTCCCCGGATCTTGGCGAAATGTGATCGGCGTAACGACCATGCCCCCACCGGACCTCAGCGCCGTGCGACATCTGCAACCGCGAGACACTGCAGGGTGGTGTTTTTTCGGACTTGCCTGTGGCGCGACAACCGTCGGCGCCGGACTCGCGCTTTACGGAAGCTTGTTGGCCTGGGCAATCGGCCAGTTGTTGCTCACGTTCGCGTTCGTTCAATGGTTCGTCCTGCTGCATGAGGCCGGGCATCACACTCTGTTCCGTACGCGCGCGCTGAACAGGGTCGCGGGCTGGATCGCCGGATTTTTTGCGCTGATACCCTACCCAAGCTGGCAGCGGATTCACGCACGGCATCACCGGTGGACCGGCTGGCAGGATCTTGACGCCACCACTGCGTCGCTTGTGCCTCGTCCGCTGGCATCCTGGGAACGACGCCTCGTCGACATCGCGTGGAAAACCGGCTTTCCTCTTTTTTCTCTGATCTACCGGACATCGAACTACTGGCACTTCCCCCGCATGGCGGCCTACTTGCGTTCGACCGAACTCGGGCAGGTCAAGTTCGGCATCATCGTGACGCTCGCAGGATATGCCGTTCTTGCGGCAGCCGTCGGCCCGATGGTGCTGATCAAAGTTTTCGCCCTGGGACGACTGCTCGCGTTCGCGATCGAAGACCCGCTGCTCTTGAGCCAGCACACGCATATCCCGCAGCGGCTTGCCGGCGGGGAACGCGTGCGCCCGTTCAGTCCGTTCGAACAACAGGCATTCACACGCTCGCTGCGGCTCCCGGCCGTTTTCTCCTGGTTCCTCCTGCATTTCGACGCGCACGAGCTGCATCACATGTACGTGAGGGTTCCCGGTTACGACCTGCGCAGGATCGGATATCGGCCGGGCAACGAAGTCGGCTGGTGGACCTGGCTCAAGGGGGCAAAAAAACTTCCGGGCTCGGTCTTCCTGTTCCAGAACCGTACGCAGACGGGATTCGACCTGTGAACGCCGCCACCGATACCCCGCAGGCCTTGTCCTGCGCGATTTTCATCATCGTCGCCATGTCCCTGGCGGGGCTCGCACACACGCTGTGGCTGCGCTCGAGCCTTTCTGCACGGTTTCGTGCCCCGGTCGACTTCAACCTGACGTTCCGCGGGCGGCCGGTTTTCGGCGCTAACAAGATGTGGCGCGGATTCGTCGTCATGCCGCCCGCTGCAGCGCTGTCGTTTTGGATTCTGGGCTCATTACAGGACTCGTCGCCCGCGTGGCTTGAAGCAGGAATGTGGAAACTCCCGCCGGAACGATACGTTCTGCTCGGCTTCGCGAGCGGGCTCGCATTCATGCTGGCGGAACTCCCCAATTCTTTTGCGAAGCGGCAGCTCGGTGTGACGCCGGGGATGGCCCCGCGCAGCCGGGCCCTTGCCGCCGCGTTCTTCTTCGTCGATCGTGTTGATTCCGTACTCGGCGTGCTTCTTGTTCTGACGCTCATGGCCCCGGTCGCTCCCCGGACCTGGGCCTGGGTGTTGTTGTTCGGGCCCGGAGTCCACTGGTTGTTCAGCGCATGGTTGTATCGCCTCAAAGTGAAAGCCCGGCCGCTATGAGGCGGCGCATCGTGCCGCTTGCGGCGGCAACGCGCGAGGAGTGCGGTGACAAGGCGGTCAACCTTGCGCGCCTGCTCACCCTCGGCCACCGGGTCCCGGACGGGGTCGTGCTTCCGAAAATCTGGCTTGAGGAACATCTCGCGCGCTGCCGGCTGAACAAGGCCTTGCTCGCCTTTGATCGGGCGGATGAAACGACGTGGCGCCCAGCGGCGGCGTCAGTCCGCGAATCAATCGTGAGCGGCCGTCTTGATCCGGCGCTGCGCACCACGCTAGCCGAAATCGATTCGCAGCGGTCCGGTCATCGCCTTGCGGTTCGCAGCTCCGCGCTCGGCGAGGATTCGCGCGAATTCTCCTTCGCGGGTCAACTCGACACCGTGCTCGGGGTCGCGGGAATCGACGCTCTGGAGAACGCGGTGCGGCATGTCTGGGCCTCGCTCTGGTCTGAGCGCTGCGTCGCTTACCAGCGCCGCAACGGCTGTCGCCTGCGGGCTCTGGGAGTCATCGTTTGCGAGCAGATTGAAGCGGCATTTTCCGGCGTCCTGTTCACCCGCGCACCTGTCGGTTCGGCCTGTCCTCCCGATTCAATGCTGATCGAGTATTGCGAGGGACTGGGGGACAAGCTCGTCGGGGGCGACGTGAATCCGGGAACCGTCGCAGTCGCTCGTTTGAACGGTGCGCGGCTTCTCGAGCTTGCGTCGCCAGACTCGGGCGCCAGGCTCGGGAACTCTCCCGCGCAGCTCGAAACGCTTGCGAACGCCGCGATGGAGCTGGAGCGGGAATTCCGGATGCCTCTGGATATCGAATGGGCCATCGATGCGACAGGAATCGTCTGGTTCCTCCAGGCGCGGCCGATCACGACCACCGTGCCGCTGACTGTCTGGTCGAATGCCAATATCGCCGAAAACTTCCCCGACGTAGTGAGCCCGATGCTTTACTCGATAGCCCGGCGCGGATATTCGGCTTACTTCCGCAACCTCGGGCTCGGCTTCGGTATTTCCCGCAAACGCATCGAAGCAATGCAGGAAGCACTCGAGAACATCATCGGCATGCATTGCGGACGGCTTTACTACAATCTCTCCAACATCCACGCGCTGCTCCATCTCGTCCCCGGCGGTGCGTGGCTCGCCCGCTTTTTCAACGATTTCACGGGGGCGGAGGACTATCCTCCGCCGGGGGAATTGCCACGCATGGGATTCGTGGCACGTGCGCTCGAACTATTCTGCGTCCCTGTCGGCGTTGTATGGCAGTACTCACGGGTCCGTGCCCGCGTCGCTCGTTTCGAAACGGTCGTCGACAAGTTCTGCAGTCGCTACCCGCCCGAATCGCTCGACCGGCTGCCTCTCGAATCGCTGCGCCATGCGGTCGTCGATTTTCTCGACATCCGCCTCCGCCGATGGAACGACGCCGCGCTGGCCGACACCGCCGCCATGGTGTGTTACGGAATGCTCCGGCTCGTCGTGCGCCGCGCGTTTTCCGGCGACGACGAGACTTCGTTGCATAACACGCTGCTGAAGGGACTTCCCGATCTTGCGAGCAACGCCCCGGTCGCGCGCCTTTGGCAGCTTTCCAGACGGGTGCGCGACGAACCCTCGCTCCGATCGCTGCTGAAACGTTGCACGGCGGCCGAATTTTCGGCAAGGCTTGACCGGCCGGAGCTCGGGGGATTTGCGCGCGAGTTCCGCGATTATCTCGAGCGCTGGGGATTTCGCAGTTCGCGAGAGCTCATGCTCACCGTGCCCACCCCACCGGAGCGCCCCGAAGACGCCATAGCCCTTCTGAAACTCTACGTGGAACTCGAAGGTCCCGCGCCTGACGCCTTGGTCGAAGGCCAGGCGGCGGAGCGTGTTGCACTTAGCGACGATCTCATGAAGCGGCTCACGCCGCTGGGCTTGCTGCGTGTGGTGCCCTTCCTGAGTCGGGCCGCGCGTTTTCGCCTGGTGCTTGCCGCGACGCAGGGGGCGGTCCGCCTGCGCGAAAGAGCGCGATTCCGGCAAGCGCTGCTTTACACCAGGCTGCGGCGAATCCTCCTTGCAATCGGAGATCGCCTCACCAGACGCGGCGTCTTCGCAGCACGCGACGACGTTTTCTTCCTCGAGGTGGACGAACTCGATTCCTTGCTAGCCGGCGATGCGGCGCTTCTTCGAGCAGCCCCTTCCCTAGTTGCGGCACGCAGAGAGTTGCATGAGCGGTTCAAGCGCTCGTCGTTGCCAGATACCTTGCGGTGCCGCCCGGGGGAGCGCATCGACGGCGACCGGATTCATCCCCCCGCGAGCGACGCGCCGCGGGCGGACGTCCTTCACGGGACTGGAGCATGCGGCGGAGCCTATCGCGGAGTCGCGGCGGTGCTCGAAGATGCACAGGAGGCAGCGAAGCTCTCCCCCGGTTCGCTGCTCGTTACCCGCCAGACGGATCCCGGGTGGGCTGCCGTATTTTTCCTCGTGCGCGGGCTGGTTGTCGAGCGGGGCGGGATGCTGTCGCACGGGGCGATCATTGCGCGCGAATACGGGATCCCCGCGGTGATCGGTGTGCCTGGGGCCATGCAGCTCATTCAATCCGGAGACGAGGTGGAGGTGGACGGTGATCGTGGAACGGTCGGGATCTTTCGCGGCTGATTGCCTGAGCTACGCGCGGCAGCGACTCCTGCGGCCGAGGATAGTCGCGCTCGCTGCGGCCGTCGCCGCGTGTGCCGTGTTCGCGTCGGGTGTGCTGCATCCCTGGTATTCCATACCGGCGGCGTTGATCCTCGTATGGCAGTACCGGTTATGGGACGATTTGGAAGATCTTCCGTTCGATCGCGTCCATCATCCGGACAGGGTGTTGGTCGTGACCCGGATGCGGCGCGGATTCGTCGCAACGGTGGCCGCCACACTTGTCCTCGTCGCGGGGATCCTGGCTATCGTCGCCGAACCCCCGCAGGCCTTAGCCTATGCGGGCCTGGTCGCGGCTTTGGCGGCCGGCTACCGAATCATGAAAACGGCGCCCGATCACCGCCTCGTGCGCGCGCATCTGGTCCTCGCCAAGTATCCCGTGTTCGTATTCGTGGCTGCGACGGAGCCCGTGCGTGCGATGCCAGTGGCGATCGTTCTCTACTTGGGTCTGTGCCTTTTCGAGGTACTGGACGATCCGGCACTGCGCGGCATGCGCGCGGCTCGCACCCTCGTCGTCGCAGAAGGAATCGCGATCGCCGGCATCCTGGCGTATGGAGTAATCCGATGAGACCTTCTGACTCCACAGCGGAGAAATTCGAAGACGTTGCGTGCTACCTTTGCGGGAGCGATAGCGCTCGGCATTTCATCACCGGTGAGGACGACCTGACGGGAAAGCCGGGACGTTTTTCCTTCCAGCGTTGCGCCGGCTGCGGGTTCATCTATCAACGCCCGCGCCTGCGCATCGAGAACATCAAGCCCTGGTACGACGATGAGTACATCGCGCACCGCAAGAAGACCGACTGGGGCTGGATGACGCCCCTATACCGGCACGCGATGGATCGCCTCGACCGCGCAAAGACCGAAATCGTCTCCCGGTACGTCGAGCTCGGCCCCGCGGCCCGGGTGCTCGACGGAGGCTGCGGTGCCGGGACTTTCCTGCTGAAACTTCAGGCGCTGCATCACGTTCAGGCCGTCGGGGTGGACTTCAAGGATCTGTCGGCGCTCCCGGCCTTCGACAGGATCGAGTTTCGTTGCGGCCTCTTCTACGAGCAGGATTTCGGCGGCCGCCGATTCGATCTCATCACCATGTGGCATTTTCTCGAGCACGACTACGATCCGATGCGATCGCTGCGCCGTGCCCGCGACCTGCTCGCCCCGCAAGGCCGGCTGATTATCGAGGTTCCCCGGCTCGACAGTGTCACCTTTCGCCTCTTCGGGGATCGCTGGCCGGGCCTTCAGGCGCCGCAGCACACGGCGCTCTACACGCACGATACGCTTCTCGCGGCGATCGACAAGGCGGGGCTCAAAGTGTTCGACTATTTGCCGTACGGCGCCTTCCCGGCGTATTTCTATCTGTTCGCCGGAGTTGCATTCAAGCTGCTTCGCGGGCGGGGATTGAATCTCGATCGCGCCATCGTCCCGTATTTTTTCGGCCAGGTCCTGCTTTCACCCGTGCTGGTTTTCGAGCGCCATCTCAATCTGGCGATGCAGACCGTTGTCTGTGGCCCGCGGTAAAACTCCATGGATCGACTGATCTCTCATTCGCGGGCCGTGCTCACTCTGGTACTGATGACTCTCGGCGCCATCGTTCTTGTCATCGTCGCGGTGTTCACCCTGTTTCGGGTGCCGCGCCTCTACCGGGAAGTCATTGTCGCGACCTTGGGTGATCTGACGCTCGCGCTCTGGAGGGTCCGGGTTGTCGTGCATCAGGACCGGCCGTTTCCCGAGACACAGACCATCTATATCTCGAACCACACGTCGACGATTGACATGTTCGTGCTCATCTCGTTGCGCCTGCCCAACGCGAGATTCTTTCTTTCCGGATTTCTGCGCAAACTTCTGCCGCTCGGCTTGATCGGCTATCTGACCGGCATCTTCTGGACGGTGCCGCAGTCGTTTCCAGAAAAGCGCGTTGCAATCTTCAGGCGCGCCGCGCGAACGCTGCGCCGCACCCATGAATCCGTATATCTCAGCCCGGAAGGAGAGCGCGTGACGACAGGCGAGATAGGTCACTTCAACAAGGGCGCCTTTCACCTCGCAACCGAACTCAAGGTGCCGATCGTCCCCTTCTTCGTTGCAATTTCCGGCGACATGGATCCCGGGATGGGACTGCATCCCGGCGCCGGGACCGTCCACGTGCACGTCAAACCTGCCATCGACACGAGCCAATGGAAACTTGAAGACCTGATCGCGAACAAGGAACGGGTCAGGAAGATGTTCCTCGAGTGGAACAGGGAGTACCGCGGATGATGGACCGTTTCGCACGCGATACCGAGATCGCGATCGCCGACCTCGCGCTGGCCGGAGTGCCCGCGACCGTGACGGGGAGGATGGTCGCGCCCCGTTGTGTTTTTCTCACCGGCGCGACTGGATTCCTGGGCGTAACGGTGCTCGCGGGACTCCTCAAGAAATCCAGGACACGAGTTCTGTGCCTCGTGCGGGGACTCAGCCCGGCCGAGGCGCAACGCCGGCTCGAACAGGCCTTTCTTGCCGCCACGGGCAGGCAACTGCCTCCGGGACGGGCAGAAGCCGTATGCGGAGACCTGGGTATTGCCAGACTGGGGATGGCGCCGACCGATGCCGACCGCGTCGCGGAGGAGGCCGACCTGGCGATCCACTGCGGTGCAGAGGTCAACTGGAGCAAGTCCTACGCCGCGCTGCGCGCAGTCAACGTGCTCTCGGTTCTGGAGGTCGCCCGGCTCTGCTGCGAGCGGCGTCCCAAGCCTCTCATTTTTGTTTCGACGCTTGCCGTGTGTTACGCGCATGACGCGCCGGAGCGCGTGGACGAGGATGTGGACATGTCCCGACACCTCGCCGGCATGCCGCTTGCGTACGCGAAAGGAAAGTGCGTCGCCGAACACATTCTTGGAGCATACGGCCGCGTCGGCCTTCCCGTGACGATCGTTCGCAGCGGTCTCATCGTCGGCGACTCGCGCAATGGCCGCTCGAACCCGGACGACCTCGTGTCGCGATTGCTGTGCTCGGCGGCGCGCACCGGGGTTGCTCCGGATGTCGACTGGCAAGTCGACGCGTGTCCGGTGGATTTTGTCGCCGATACGCTCGTTGAACTCGCGCGAACCAGGCACGCGGGAACACGTATCCTGCATGTGCACCATCCCTTCCCGCGTCATTGGCGCGAAATCGTCGCATGGCTGAACGTGGCGGGGTACCGCAGTTCCCTGGTGCCCTACGATGACTGGCTCGACCATGTTCGACACGCAACGCCGAGGTCCGACCCGGATTTGCGGCCGTTGCGTCCGTTTTTTCTGGCGCGCCCGCGCATCCTCGGCGGCCAGACCTTGCCTGAGCTCTACTTCGAGGCAAACCGGGAACGGATAGAGGCGACCCGATCGCGAGCAGTGCTGGCGCGATACGGCCTGCATGCGCCAATGATCGACGGCGTGTATCTCGCCCGTTGCGTGGGTGCGCTCGCGGCGACTGGGCATATTCCTGACCCTCCCCATTCACCACCCAAGCGACGCATAGCGTCCGCCGGCGCGGAGGCTACGATTTCAGCGCTTCTCCGCGATCACTTCGGCGCGCGCGGACTGCAACTGAAGGAGTTCCAGCGATGTGAAGTCGACGGCGGCATCATCAGTGAACTGCTCGGCTGGAGAATGGGTCAGGAAGCAGGCGTGGCGAAATACCACATTGCGTTTTGCAGGCGACGCGACGCGCGCATGGAAGAGCTTCCGCTTATTCTCAAGCGGAAGCCGGGCGACGACCTCATGCTCGCAATCGGTGAAGCGCTGGCCTCCACTTGCGGCGCGACACTTGGAAAGATGTTTCGGGCGAGCGCGCACGGACTCGGGCTGCTGCAGGCCCACGAGCGAGAGCCCGCTTTGTACCGGATCGACGAGCCCCGATTGCGCTATCACATGCCGGGTTCGTACGGCTCGATGAAGGAATCTGGCGGCCGGCTCTTTGCGCTGGCAATCGAGTGTCTCGATTCCGCTGCCTTTCCCAGTTGGGCCGAACCCGGGCGGTCCTGGCCCCATCACTCCATCCTCGCGGTAGTGAACACCGCGGCTCAAATTCACTCGGTCTTCCTCGGGCGAACGCGGTCGCTGGAACGTGAATCCTGGCACGTTCCAAGTCCTTCTCCTGAGGAAATGCTGTCGCTCTGGTTTGGTCTTGCAGATCACGCTGCGGAATTTTTCAGCGACTGGTGGGGCGAACCCAGCCTGCCGCTGCAGCGCCGCGCCGCGGAGACGGTGCGAAAACGCAGGGACGCGCTGGCCGCGATGCCCCGAACACTGGCTCACAACGACTTCAATCCGCGCAATCTGGCGTTCCGGCCGGATGCGGCCGTACCGAGGCTTTGTGCATTCGACTGGGAGCTTGCCGCCGTACGCGTGCCTCAGCATGACCTGGCGGAGCTGCTGTGCTTCGTGCTGCCTGCTGAAGCAAAACTGGATACGATCATCGAGTACCTTGAATTGCACCGTGCGAAGCTGCAGCCGTATGCGGGGGCACCGCTGGACCGCGGGAAGTGGATAGAGGGGTTCGGCCTGTCGCTCGACGAGCTGATTCTGGAGCGTTTTCCCCTGTATGCCCTTTTCCACCGGATCCGCCGCCAGCCATACCTTCCCCGGGTACTGCAGAACTGGCGGCGGTTGCGCGAATGGTTCGATCCGGTGAACCAATCGAGAGCCGTGTCCAGGATGGAAGCAATCCACTAGGCCGCGGCCTGCGTGAGGCCACGGAGCGCGACACCGCCCAGGCGCTCGAAGCCTGCAGGGCGACGCTAAGCCCCTACTCCGCTTTCGCCCCGGTGCGGCGGATGATGTCTTTCCATTTTTCCGCGTCCGCAACGAGGAATCGGGTAAACGGCTCCGGTCCCATCGGCCGAGGCTCGATGCCGAGGCTCGCCATGCGCTTCGCCACGTCGGGCTGCGCGAGCGCACGGGCAGCGCGATCGCTCAGGCGCAGAACGATGTCCTGCTGAGTGCCAGCTCGCGTCCCCAGACCCAGCCAGGTCGTCGCTTCGAAACCCGGCAGTCCGGACTCGTCGAGCGTGGGAATGTCTGGCGCCGCGGCGATGCGCTTGAGTTCCGCCACGCCTATCGCGCGCAGCTGCCCGGCGGCGATGTGCGAAAGCGTGGTGCTGGTATTGACGAAGCTCATCGCCACGCGCCCCGCGAGCAGGTCCGCGGCCGCCTGCGCCGCCGAGCCCCTGTACGGCACGTGCGTCGCCTCGACGCCGGTGAGCGATTTCATCAGCTCCATGGCGAGATGCCCGGTGGAGGCGACCGCCTGCGACGCGTAATTGACCTTGCCGTCCTGCGCGCGCAACCAGGCGAGCAGCTCGGGGAGATTTTTTGCCGGCACCGATGGGTGCACGACGAGCAGCAGCGGCGCGACCGCGAGCATCGCCACCGGTGCGACGTCCCTCGCGGGATCGAACGGCATCGCCGCCATCAGATTCGCGTTGATCGAGAACGGCCCCGGCGGCGACACGAACAGCATATGGCCGTCGGCCGGCGCCTTTACAACCATCTCGACGCCGATGTTACCGTTCGCACCCGGGCGATTCTCCACCACGAACGCCTGGCCAAAGTTCCGGCTGAAATCGGCGGCGAGCGCGCGGGCGAGAAAATCCACCGAGCCGCCGGGAGGGCTGGTGGCGACGATACGCACGACGTGATTCGGCCAGGCCGGCTGCGCGCCTGCCGTCACCGACAAGGCCAACGCGGCCGCGAACACGACGACGCCAGGAACGGACTTCATCGTGCGACGCTATCGAACTGCGCGCGAGGCGACCGACTCGCGCGGCGGCCCGGGCCTCAAGCGCCTTGTTGCCTTTGCACCTGGTACTCGGCCACAGAAATAATCCGGCGCGCGCGGGTGTCCCACAGAATACATTTCAAGGCTTTATGAATCCCGGACAGTTTGATGCGGGTAACGTCCGAGAAGAGATGCTGGTATTCGCCATGGCACCTGGCCAGACAGTAGTTTGGAATTGCGGCCGACAGATGGTGAACGTGATGATAGGCGATGTTGGCGGTAAACCAGTTCAGCCAGCGCGGCAGAATCAGAAAACTCGTGCCCTCTATCGCGGCGGTATCGCGATCCCAACCCTCATCGCCGCTCGCATAGGAGTGCTCGAAATTGTGCTGCACCGTAAAGAGCACGATCCCGGCTCCTCCGGCCAGCGATGTACTGGCGAGGTAGACCGGAAAAAACACTTCAGGTCCTATGGTCCACGACGCCAGCACCCATACGCTCAACACTACGACATTGTTCCAGAACATATGCCAATACTCTTCAGCGGAACCCCAGTAAGGCGTTTTGAATGCAGCGGCGTGCGCCTTGATGGAAACGCCGGGCTGGGCGATTTTATTCTTCAGGATGTGGCTGACAAGGCGGACAGTGCCCTTCAGCCAGGTAAGCCGGGGGTTGAGAATCAAATATGAAAATCCCGCAATGGGGGCCAGCCAGATGTTGCGCGCGCGTTGATACCTGCGCTGTTGCCCGCCGGTCATCGCCTCGTATTCGGCGACCGATTTGGTATCCAGAGGTCCGCGGTATTTTGCCCAATTGCCGTTGGTCGCATGATGATAAGCGTGGTGCTTCGACCAGACGTACTGCGGCATGCCCGATACCACGCCAAAGACAAAACCGAACACTCGGTTGAGCCAGGCAGCGCGAAACAAACTGCCGTGGCCGCATTCGTGCATCAGCACGAAAACGCGGAGCAGAAACAAACTCATCAGCAACGCCACACCGGCGGTCAACCCATACGAGACGCCGGCGCTCGGCGCGGCGACAACCCAAAGGGCCGCAAGAGGCGACAACGTCGTCACGGCTTGCGTGAATCCTTTGATGTTGTCGGGCCTGGAATGCTCACTGATGAGGGCCCGTTTCTGCTGTTTGATCTGGGTTATCGACGACATGGGTAAAAAACGACGCTCCGCAACGGGCGTAACGGCGAATCATGCGCTGGGCGCACCAAGCGGGTCAAGCGTTGGCGTGCCGGTCGCGCTCGGGCGATGTCGGGGACAGGATGCCAGGTGAGCGGCAGGCTCGCCGTACCCCCGTCAGGCCCCGGTACCGAGCGGACGTTGTGTCGCCTGCGGTGCCCGGAGTCCCGGCGTTCGAGAAGACGCGGCGATTGCAAGCGGCCCACAAACACTCGTTGCACGGAGTTTGACGTGGATCAACTGTTCCCGGTCCACCCTCGGATAAGGTCTTTCGCAGCAGCGTCCTTTGCATTCCTTCGAAAGGGAAATCATGGGTAGGAATTCTTCGTGGATATCAACGCCGGCGAGTGTGTGCGCCTTGTTGATCGGATTGAGCACCGCGGGCACCGCACAGGCGGTTCCCTCTTTCGCCCGTCAAACGGGAATGGCGTGTCAGTCCTGTCACACGGTATTCCCCGAGCTGACGCCGTTCGGGCGATCGTTCAAGCTGAACGCGTATACGATCGACAACCTCCCGCAGGTCCAGGGAATGACCTCGACGAAGGAGATGGAGCTGCTGCTGAATCAGATTCCGCCGCTGTCGATCATGTTCCAGACCTCGTTTACGCAGACGAAGCAGGCGGTGCCGGATTCCGCGATAGCCGGGGAAAATGGGCAGAATGGACAAGTGCTGTTTCCGCAACAACTGAGCCTGTTCTACGCCGGGAGAATCGCGCCGAACCTGGGCACCTTCATCCAGTTGACTTATGACAGCCAGAGCGGAGCGATCGGGCTCGACAACACCGAATTCCGCTATGCAAAACTGGTCCCGTCCGTTCCCGAGGGCCTGATCTACGGGTTTACGCTGAACAACAACCCGACCGTTCAGGATGTCTGGAACAGCACCCCGGCCTGGCAGACGCCCTTCGATCAGAGAACCAGTGCGGCGCCCTCCCCCGGGGCGGTTACGCAAATCGACGGGGGGCTCACGGACCGGGGCGTCGCCGGGTTGACGGCATACATGTGGTGGAGGAACTCGATCTATGCGGAGCTGGGGTTCTACCGCTCCTCTCCAAAGCCTTTCACTCCAGGCGGCGCCACTGTTCCCAACGGCAATGCGGGGCCGCTCGACAGCACGGCCGGCGGAGTCCTCTCGGGCTACGCACCGTATTGGCGAGTCGCCTACGAGCGCCAATGGGACCGCAATTCATGGTCGATCGGCGGCTACGGCGTCCAAACCAAGATCAGCTCCGCCGCCGGCCAGCCGGTGGGGTCGTTCAACGACCGGTTCCAGGACGTGGCGCTCGACAGCCAGTATCAATACATCGGCGACGAGCACATCCTCACCGCGCAAACGACCTACATCAAGGAGAAGCAGAAGCGCGGCGGGACGTTCGCGCTCGGTGAAGCCGAGTATGAGAACACCCACCTGACTACCTTCAGGGCGGGCGGCAGCTACTACTACCAGCGCACCTACGGCGGCGCTCTCGGTTATTTCTCCACCAGCGGCAGCTCGGATGCGCTGCTGTATGCGCCGGGCATGGTGACCGG
>JBGPTG010000022.1:0-18524 GCA_041490545.1 Gammaproteobacteria bacterium | reverse complement strand
TGCCATCGCGCTGAAGCGCTGCTGAAGTCGAAGGGCGTGACCGAGATCGAAAAGGTAAGGGTCGATATGGATTTGGCCCAGCGGCAGGAGATGACGCGCAAGACCGGGCGCCGCACCGTTCCCCAAATCTATATCGGCGATACGCATGTCGGCGGTTTCGACGATCTCGCGGCGCTCGATCATGCCGGACGGCTCGCCCCGCTGCTCGCGGCCTGACGCTCGATCACCCACAATTTCCGCCGGAGATTCAAATGAGCGAGGCACAGCAGCCCATGTTCAACATCGAAAAGATCTACCTAAAGGATCTTTCACTCGAGGTGCCGGGTGGGCCGCAGACGTTCATGCAGCCCGAGCAGCCCCAGCTCGAAATTCAGCTCGACCAGCAATCACAGCGGATCAACGATTTTCTCTTCGAGGTTACTCTGGTTATCACGGTGACCGCAAAGCGGGACGACAAGACCCTGTTTCTGGTCGAGGCGTCGCAGTCGGGCGTATTCCAGATCCGCAACGTGCCGGAGGCCGAACTGGCGCCCGTCCTGGGAATCGTCTGTCCGAACGTGCTGTTTCCTTATGCTCGAGAGACGGTTTCCGATGTCATCACCCGGGCCGGATTTCCTCCGGTCCTGCTGGCGCCCGTAAACTTCGAAGCCTTGTTCCAGCAGCGTGCGGCGCAGGCGAGCCAGCCGGCCGGCCCCCGCATAGAGGTCGCCCACTGATGCGCTGCCTGGCGGCAATCGCCCTGCTGGCGCTGGCCGGTGCGTCGATGGCCGGGGAGTTTCGTTCGATTGCGGAAGGTGGCACGCCGATGTACGACGCGCCTTCGGTGAAGGCCAAGAAGCTATTCGTCGCCAGCCGGTTCTACCCTGTGGAGATCGTCATCAACATCGATAACTGGGTCAAGGTCCGGGATCAGGCCGGCGACCTGACGTGGGTGGAGAAAAAGCTGCTGTCGGAAAAACGCACGGTGATCGCAACCGCAGCGGTCGTGGACATCCGGCAAGCGGCGAACGAGCACGCACCCATTGTCTTTCAGGCTCAGCAGGGTGTCGCTCTGGGTGTCGCCGAGGCCCCTGCAGGAGGCTGGGTAAAGGTGCGTCACAGCGACGGCCAGACCGGCTTCGTCAAGATAAACCAGGTCTGGGGTATCTGACCGGGTTGGGGCCCCCGTCGAGTCGTCGTTTTCAATGCCAGGATCGCGGTCGGAACTCCAATGAACATCGCCATCCTCGGTGCGGGCGCCTGGGGGACGGGCCTGGCGATTTCCCTTGCGGCAAGGCACCGGGTCGTGCTTTGGGCCCGAGATCCGGCCCAGGCTGCCGCCATCCAGCAATCTCGTCGCAACGCCCGCTATCTTCCGGAAGTCGCGTTGCCCGAATCCATACGGGTCAGCGCAGACTTTTCTTCGGCGCTCCTGGCCAGCGACATGATTCTGGTCGTCACCCCGACTTCCAATCTGCGGGAGGTGGCGGACCGCCTGCGCGCCGAGGGATCGGATCGGCCGCTGCTGTGGGCCTGCAAGGGGTTCGAGCGGACGAGTGGCAAGCTGCCCCACGAAGTCGTCGGAGAAGTCCTGGGAGAGCATATCCGCTGCGGGGCGCTGTCGGGGCCCAGTTTTGCGCTGGAGGTTGCCCAGGGACATCCGACGGCGCTGACGCTCGCGGCGAGCGACGCAGGTTTCGCTCAGCGCTGGGCGCACGAGCTGCACCAGCCAAAGCTGAGGGTGTATTTCAGCACCGACCTCGCTGGAGTGGAGATCTGCGGGGCGGTGAAAAACGTGATGGCGATAGCCGTGGGGATCAGCGATGGTCTCGGCCTCGGACTGAATGCCCGCGCAGCGCTCATCACTCGCGGTCTCGCCGAACTCACACGGCTCGGTGTCGCCATCGGCGGGCGCGCCGAGACATTCATGGGGCTGGCCGGAGTGGGTGATCTCATACTTACCTGTACCGGGGAACTGTCGCGCAACCGCCGTGTCGGGCTGTTGCTTGCTCGCGGCGATCCGCTTGAGGGGATCCTGAAGGCGCTTGGCCATGTCGCGGAAGGCGTGTACTCGGCGCAGGCCATCCAGGCGCTCGCCGAAAAAAAGGGGGTCGAGATGCCGATTACACATGCGGTATGCGCAGTGCTGTTCGGCGGGGCACGTCCCGGCGAGGCCGTCCGGCAACTGCTGGCGCGGGATCCCAGGGAAGAAAGCTAAGGGGCGCAGCCGTCAGGAAGCGACGGTGCGCGCAACCACGATGTTTTCGATTCTTCTTGCGCCGGCTTGCTTCAGTATCCGAGCCAACTCGTTGAGCGTCGCCCCTGTCGTCATGACGTCGTCGAGAACGGCAACGGTTTTCCCCGAGAGGTCGAGGGCGCACGCAAAGGCTCCACGAGCGTTTTTCGCGCGTTCCTCGTAGGGCAGCTCGGTCTGCGGCCGGGTGTCGCGCGCCCGCCATACGCCACCCGCCTGACAGGGGATTCCGGTGTAACGGGCGAGGCATCGCGCAATTTCGAGGGCCTGGTTGAATCCGCGCTCTTTCAGGCGTTTCGGGTGCAGCGGGACGGGTATGACCATATCGGCCTGGGGCAACGGTACTGCCGCAAGGCAGCGGGCCAGGCACCTGGCTATTGCGAGCCGGCCTTGGTACTTGAGCGCCTGAACGAGCTTGTCGCACGGGAATTCGTAGCGCCACAGCGCAGTCGTCGCGTCGAAATAAGGGGGATGACCGAGGCAGGACCCGCACGCCGCACCCGAAGCAGTGGGCAGCGCACAGCGTGGGCAATGCTCGGGGAGAATGGGTAGTCCGGCCGCACAGGCTACGCACAGGAATTCCGGACTACTCTCGGATCCACAGAGGATGCAATCCTGACCCACCCAGGCTTGCAGCTTTTTCAAGCCACCGTGCAATACATTCGTTCGCATGATTTGACACCTTTGCTGCTTGCCCGGATGATCACGTCGTGCAGGCTTACCCCGTGCTTCCCACCGACACCAGCGTGAAACAGAATCCGCCAGCGACGACGAATTCCCTTAACGGGCAACCCGGGGCTCCGGTGCACGCCCGCCGGCCGCGGGACGGCGACGCGCCATGGACGCGGGCGCAGGTGGAAGCCTTGTTTGACCTGCCGTTCAATGACCTTCTGCATCGTGCGCACACCGTGCATCGCCAGCAGTTCGATGCCAACGGCGTGCAGCTTTCGACCCTGTTGTCGATCAAGACCGGAGGTTGTCCCGAGGACTGCGCCTACTGCCCACAATCGGCGCGATATCGGACCGGCATCGAAAACGAGGCACTGCTCGGGCTCGACGCAGTGCTGGATGCTGCCCGCGTCGCCAAGCGGAACGGCGCAACGCGCTTTTGCATGGGTGCCGCGTGGCGCGGGCCCAAGCAGAAGCATCTGGAGCAGGTAGCGGAAATGGTGCGCGTAGTCAAGGCGCTCGGGCTGGAGACCTGCGCGACATTGGGAATGCTGGGCACGGGACAGGCCGAGCAGTTGAAGGCAGCCGGTCTGGATTTCTACAATCACAATCTGGATACCGCTTCGGAGTTTTATGGTGAGATCGTCACCACGCGCGGGTACGACGACCGGCTCGAAACCCTCGAGCGCGTACGCGGGGCGGGAATCAAGGTGTGCTGCGGGGGGATCGTCGGGATGGGCGAAACGCGCTCGCAGCGGGCCGGCTTGATTGCGCAACTCGCGGCGCTGGACCCGCAACCAGAGTCGGTTCCCATCAACGATCTGGTCCGGGTGGAGGGCACGCCACTCGAGGGTGCACCGAAATTGGATTGGAGCGAGTTCGTCCGCACCATTGCCTGTGCCCGGATCGCGATGCCCGGAAGCTTCGTGAGGCTCTCAGCCGGGCGCTCCGAGATGCCAGAGCCGGTGCAGTCGCTGTGCTTTTTTGCGGGGGCCAACTCGATTTTCTACGGGGAAAAACTTCTCACCACCAGCAATCCCGAGGCCGCGCGCGACCGCACGCTTCTGAAAAAGCTCGGCATGCACGCTCTCTAAGCCGGTTTTTTGGGCGATCGGCAAATCCTGTCCCATGAATTCAGAGGCGTTCCGCCTCGATGTGCGTCAGGCGCGGCGCGCGTTCGAGCGTGCCGCACGGGCCGGCAAGGATTCCGCGGTGCTGCAGCGCGAAATCGAGCGGCGCATGCTGGATCGGCTCGACTACATTCGCGTGCAGCCCGCGCGCATCCTCGACGCCGGCTGCGGTGCTGGACGGGGTCTCGTGTCGCTTGGCCGGCGCTTTCCGAGCGCCGATCTTCTCGGGGTGGACTTTGCTCAGGCGGCACTGCGGGCGGCACGGCGCTCGGAATCCCGACTGGCACGCGCTTGGCGATCGTTGGCCGGTCCTGCCCTGACATATGTATGCGCAGACTTCTCGCATCTGCCGTTTCGATCGGGAAGTGTAGCCATGGTCTGGTCGAATCTCGCGCTGGCCTGGGCGGCGGACCCGCTTTCAGCATTGCGCGAAATTCACCGCGTGCTTTCGCCGGGAGGCTTGCTGATGTTCTCGACTTACGGGCCGGATACCCTCAAGGAGCTGAGATCTGCATTTGCTGCCGGCTCGGGCACGAGCCACGTACATTCATTCGTCGACATGCACGACTTGGGCGACATGCTGGTGGCGAGCGGGTTTGCTGCACCTGTGATGGACATGGAGACGCTGACCCTGACTTACGCAGATGTCGCCGCTCTGGTACGCGATCTGAAAGTTTCAGGCCAGACCTGCGCGGGCATCGGTCGTCGCCCAGGGCTCATGGGGCGCGGCGTTTGGCGTCGCATGCTGGAATCCTACGAGAGCCGGCGAAGCGAGGGGCGGCTCGCCGCCAGTGTCGAGGCGCTGTACGGACACGCCTGGAAGGGCGAACCGCGCGAGGACGCACAAGGAAGGCAGGTCGTAAAGATCGAAATGAGAACGAAAATCCAGCGCTGAATTCGAGGTTCCCGGCTTGCTCGGGATGCGCCAGTGTGCTAATTTAGCGCGCTTTTTAACGTGTACTTTCGCTTCCTTCCACAGCCCTCTGCGCCGTTGCCACGAGTTGAAACTATGCTAGGGCGCACTGAGTTGGGCGTCTTCGGTCGTCATACGGCCGGTTTGTGAATTCGCACGAAGGGAACTCGAGATATTGGAGGGCACTTGAGGCGGGGCGGCGGACATCGCCTGCCGGTCTGTCCAAAGTGCAGCTTGTCGATCATTAGCCGGGAAAACCAAGAGGACACGATGATAAAAAAGATGGCCGAGACAATCGGTGTCGGGCTCCTAGTGCTTTCGGGAACGGCGCAAGCGGCTTTCCAGTGGAACCTGCCTACGCCTGTCACGCGCATTGCCAGCGAGATCTACGATCTGCATCTGATCATGATGGTGATAATCCTGGCGGTCTTCGTCGCCGTTTTCGGCGTCATGTTCTACTCGATCTATGCCCATCGCAGGTCGGTGGGGCACAAAGCCGCGCACTTCCATGAAAACACGACGGTCGAGATCGTCTGGACCATCATTCCCCTGATCATATTGGTCGGCATGGCCTGGCCGGCAACCAGCACGCTGCTCGCCTTGAAGGACGCGTCGAGCGCGGACCTCACCATCAAAGCGACGGGCTATCAGTGGAAATGGGGATACGACTATCTGAAGGGCGAGGGCGAAGGCATCAGCTTCCTGTCCAATCTCGCAACCCCGCAGGAGCAGATTACGGGCAGTGCCCCCAAGGGCGAGCACTATCTGCTCGAGGTGGACAATCAGCTTGTCGTACCTGTCAACAAGAAAATCCGCATTCTGGCCACCGCAAACGACGTCATTCACTCGTGGATGGTGCCGGCCTTCGGGGTCAAGCAGGACGCGATCCCGGGGTTCGTACGCGACACCTGGTTTCGGGCGGAGAAGGAAGGCGTGTATCGCGGCCAGTGCGCCGAGCTGTGCGGCAAGGATCACGGCTTCATGCCGATCGTGGTTGAAGTCGTATCGCCCGAAAAGTACACCGCCTGGGTGGACGAGCAGAAGAAGAAAATGAATGCGGCGGCGGATGACCCGAACAAGAAGTGGAATCTCGTCGAGCTGAAAGCGCGCGGCGAAAAGGTGTATGCGGCCAATTGCGTGTCGTGTCATCAGGCGGGCGGCCAGGGCGTCAAGGGGGCGTTCCCGGCACTCGACGGATCGAAACTGGCCAATGGCCCCAGAGGGCGCCACATCGAGATCGTCCTGAACGGAAAGCAGGGTACGGCGATGGCGCCTTTCGGCAAGCTGCTTTCGGATACCGACATCGCGGCAGTCATTACCCATGAGCGCAACGCCTGGAGCAACAAGACCGGTGACGTAATCCAGCCGAGCGAAATCAAGTCCGCACGCAAGTAAGCCAACAAGAGCCGAGTCTCAGGAGAAATTCATGAGCGCAGTCATCGACACAGGCCATGCCCACGACGGCCACGAGCACCACCCGTCGGGAATCATGCGCTGGATCACCACCACCAACCACAAGGACATCGGCACCCTGTATTTGTGGTTCAGCTTCACCATGCTCCTCGTGGGCGGCATGCTTGCACTCGGAGTCCGCCTCGAGCTGTTCAAGCCGGGTCTGCAGTTCTGGCACCCTGAATTCTTCAATCAGCTCACATCGATGCATGGGCTGATCATGGTGTTCGGCGCCATCATGCCGGCGTTCGTCGGATTCGCCAACTGGCAGGTGCCGATGATGATCGGCGCGCCCGACATGGCCTTCGCGCGCCTGAACAACTGGAGCTTCTGGCTGCTGCCGATTGCCGCGACGCTGCTGATCGTGTCGTTCTTCGTCCCGGGCGGCGCAGTCGCGGCGGGTTGGACGATCTACGCGCCGCTTTCCACCCAGATGGGGCCGGGGATGGACCTCGGCATATTCGCCCTGCACATCATGGGGGCGTCTTCCATCATGGGCTCCATCAACATCGTCACCACCATTCTAAACATGCGCGCGCCCGGGATGACGCTGATGAAGATGCCGTTGTTCGTATGGACCTGGCTCATTACAGCCTATCTGCTCATTGCCGTGATGCCGGTGCTCGCCGGCTCGATCACGATGTTGCTCACGGATCGCCACTTCGGCACGTCGTTCTTCAACGCAGCAGGCGGAGGCGACCCGGTGCTGTTCCAGCACATCTTCTGGTTCTTCGGCCATCCAGAGGTGTACATCATGATCCTTCCGGGATTCGGGATCATCAGCCAGGTGATTCCTGCCTTTGCGCGAAAGCCGCTGTTCGGCTATTCGTCGATGGTGTACGCGACGGCGTCGATCGCCATCCTCTCGTTCATGGTTTGGGCACACCACATGTTTACCGTGGGGATGCCGGTCGCGGGAATGCTGTTCTTCATGTACGCAACCGTGCTGATCGCCGTGCCGACGGGGGTCAAGGTGTTCAACTGGCTGGCCACGATGTGGCGCGGCTCCATGACATTCGAGACGCCGATGCTGTTCGCGGTTGGCTTTATTTTCGTGTTTACCATGGGAGGCTTTACCGGGCTGATTCTTGCGATCGCCCCGGTCGATATCCAGCTCCAAGACACTTACTACGTGGTGGCACACTTCCACTACGTGCTCGTGGCCGGCTCGCTGTTCTCGCTCTTTGCCGGATTCTATTTCTGGGTGCCGAAGTGGACCGGCAGGATGTACGATGAGAAACTCGGCAAATGGCATTTCTGGCTGTCGATGATCCTCTTCAACGTTACCTTTTTTCCGATGCATTTCCTCGGGCTCGCCGGGATGCCGCGCAGAATTCCAGACTATGCGTTGCAGTTCGCCGAATTCAACGAGATCGCTTCGATCGGTGCGTTCGGATTCGGGCTTTCCCAGTTGTTGTTCCTCTGGATCATCTTGAAGGTGACCGTGCTCGGGCGAGGAGAAAAGGCCGGGCCGCGGCCATGGGAGGGGGCAGATACGCTCGAGTGGACGCACCTGCCCAGCCCGGCTCCCTATCACAGCTTTCACGAGCAGCCGGTGGTGAAGTAGTGGCAGTGCGCGAGCAACATACCCATAATCGCAGGACGGGACTCGTGCTCGCCTCGATCGCGCTCGCGTTTTTCCTGGGGATCATGCTCAACTACGTGCTGCTCAAATGACGGAACGAAACGACGCTCTCGCCTCGGCCAACCGGCAGCTCATGAAGAAGCTGTTGGTGGTCACCGCGGTCATGTTCGGCTTCGCGTTCGCGCTCGTCCCGTTCTACGAGAAGATCTGCGAGATCACGGGCATCCGCGACGTGTTCCGGCCCGACGCGCTCGCCGCGCAAAACACCCAGGTCGATCCGACGCGGGTCGTGTCGATCGAATTTGACGCCAACATCCAGCGCCTGCCCTGGACGTTCAAGGCGCTGCAATCGAACGTGTCGGTGCACCCGGGCGAAGTCACACAGGTGGTGTACGAGGTCCGGAACACGCTTGATCGGCCGGTGACGGGCCAGGCCGTGCCGAGCTACGGGCCGCAGCAGGCGGCGCTCTTTTTCAAGAAGATAGAGTGTTTCTGCTTCCAGCAGCAGACGCTCGGCCCGGGCGAAGTGCGCAAGATGCCAGTGGTTTTCGTGGTCGACCCGAAGTTGCCAGCGGAGGTCAACACGATCACGCTGTCCTATACCTTCTTCGAGGTCAACGGAATGCGCGGCGCGCCGGGATGAGCGCGATGGCGCAGGAACCCACACCCAGGACCGCTTCACCGCTGCAGGTTGCGAAAGCGGTGTTCTGGTCATTTCTCGGCATCAGGAAGCGCGCCGCGCACGAGTCAGACGTCACGCAGTTGAAGCTGGCGCATGTGATCGTCGCCGGACTTATCGGCGCGGCGATTTTCGTATTGAGTCTGGTTCTGCTGGTCAAATTTGTGATCAGCAGAGCCGCATAAGAAGAGGAGAGAACAATGAGCGACCATGCTCAGCACTATTACGTTCCGCAACCGTCGCACTGGATGATCTTCGGTTCGGCGGCGCTGCTGTGCATGGCGACCGGCGCCGCGAGCTGGTTCAACGGCTGGGACCCCGGACGCTACGTCGTGCTCCTCGGGTTCGCCATCCTCGTATTCATGATGGTGCGCTGGTTCGGCGACGTAGTTCGCGAATCCGAAAGTGGCAAGTACGGGCCCTGGGAGGACGTGTCGTTTCGCTGGGGGATGAGCTGGTTCATTTTCTCGGAGGTTATGTTCTTCGCCGCATTTTTCGGAGCGCTCTTCTATGCGCGGCAGCTCTCGGTGCCGGATCTTGGAACCATCGACAGCAAGCTGCTCTGGCCCGATTTCGCGGCGCAGTGGCCGTCTGCCGGTCCGGACTTCAAGGATCCTTTCACACCCATGGCGGCTTGGGGCATCCCGGCGATCAATACGCTGCTTCTGCTTTCCTCGGGTGTCACCGTCACGATTGCGCATTGGGCACTAACCGAAAACAAGCGCGGCCAGCTGGCCCTTTTCATGTTCCTCACTATCGGGCTCGGCATTACGTTCCTGGGGTTTCAAGCCTACGAGTACATTCACGCGTACTCGGAGCTCAATCTGAAGCTCACGACCGGCATATATGGGTCGACCTTCTTCATGCTGACGGGGTTTCACGGGTTCCATGTGACGCTGGGCGTGCTCATGCTCACTACCATTCTCGTGCGCTGTCTTGCCGGGCATTTCAAACCGGAGCAACACTTCGCGTTCGAGGCAGTTGCCTGGTACTGGCACTTCGTCGACGTCGTGTGGCTCGGACTGTTTATCTTCGTATACTGGGTGTAGCCGTTTGGGAAAGCCCGCCAGGCTCTGCGGCGCAGGCAAAGGCGATTTTCAGTATCGCGGGAAAGAGGCGCCGCACGGCACGTGCGGCGCATTTTTTCCTGGGCCAGGACATGCGCCCGGCCTTCGATCACTACGATAGCTTGCCGGGTATCAGACCGAAATAGTAACCGGCCATGAGCAGCAGGAAGAGCGCAAGCGAAAGTCCGACACGCAGCGCAAGTGCCCTCACAGTGCGCTTGGACTGGCTGCGGTCGGTCACGAGGAAAAACAGCGCAGAACCCAGGCTTGCCAGGATCAAAACGAAGAACAGGATCACGACGATCTTCACGGTTCGGCGGCCGGGAGCACCATTGTCGAGTGTACTCCCTTCGGACTGAAGGTATGGCGCAGTGGGGATTTCGCTTCGGAAGCCTGCATTTCCGCCTGCGGTTGGGCTGGGGCATTGCGGCTGCAGCGTTTGTTGCGCTAACTATCTCGCTTGGCAACTGGCAGACGCGGCGCGCTGAGGAAAAGCTCGATGCGGCACGGAGGGTCGACGACGCGATGCGGAGCGCTGTGCTTTCTGTTCCTTCGCGGCCCGCTGTCCTCGCGGAATTCGAGCAAAGGAAAGTCAGTGTGCATGGTCGGTTCGTTTCAGCCTCAACATTCTTCTTGGATAACCGGGTGCTGCGTGGGGCAGTTGGCTACCATGTTGTCACACCGATGAAAATCGAGGGCGGGGATATCTACGTCCTCGTGAATCGTGGTTGGATCGAAGCGGGTAACCGTGGCGTTCTGCCTGTTGTTCCCACCCAGGAATCCCTGCAGACGCTTGACGGACTCGCCGTGACTCCAAGCAAGAGGTTTATCGAGCTGGCGGCGGAGTCTGAGTCTGGTCCTGTCAGGCAGAATCTCGTGCTTGAGCGCGAACAGCGCCGGCTTGGGATCAGGCTGCAGCCGTTCCTGATCGAGGAGGCTTCCGATGCGAAGGACGGATTGCAGCGCGCATGGGCGCGACCCGATGTCGGGGCCGACAGAAACAGGGCATATGCGCTTCAGTGGTACTTGTTCGCATTGATTGGAGGACTCCTCTATGTTCTGCTGAGCGCCCGGCGGGCGGAACCCGGTGGACATTGATACCCAACGGCAGCGAGGAAGGCGCATTGCCCTTGCGATTCTTGCAGTCTGCGCCGCGCCAACGATCGCGGCATGGCTAGCGTATTTCGTTTGGCCGCCCGAGTCCCGCGTGAACTACGGCGATCTCATCGAGGCGCACCGCATATCGGATCCGGAGATGCAGCGCCCCGATGGGAGCAGCTTCCGGTTATCGCAGCTACGCGGCAAGTGGTTGCTCGTATACGCGGACACCGCGGCTTGTTCGAAGAGCTGCCGTGAGAAGCTGTGGTATATGCGTCAGGTGCGTCTTGCGCAGGGGATACATGCAGATCGCATCGAACGGGTCTGGTTCGTCGTCGACCCCGTCTTGCCTGATCCGGCACTGTTGGAAGAATACAAGGGAATGCAGGTCGTGCATGTTACCGACCGCAGATTGCTTGACGAATTGCCAGATGCCAAAGCCGGTGTGGATCATGTGTATGTCGTGGATCCTCTGGGCAATCTGATGATGCGATTTCCGCAGAATCCCGATCCGCGACGCATGATCAAAGATCTGGCACGGCTTCTGAAGGCGTCTCGTATCGGTTAAATCGAGGATCGGCCGTGATAAAATCGCCGCCCGAGTATCCCAACCATGCAGCTCACCTCCGCAGTCTCCGGCATCCGTCTGCGACGGATCTTGAGTCTCACGAAACCGCGCGTCGTTTCGCTGATTGTGTTTTGCGCGCTGATCGGCATGCTTCTCGCGAGCCCCGGGATGCTACCGCCGAAGCTGCTGGTCTCCGCGACTTTCGGCATTTGGCTCGTCGCCGGTGCCGCAGCCGCAGTAAATTGCCTGGTCGAGCAGAAAATCGATGCTGTTATGCTGCGCACCCGCGCCCGGCCGCTGCCGAGCGGGGAGCTGACCTCGATGCAGACGATCTTGGTTGCAAGCACCATGGGCGGCCTCGGCCTGTGGATCCTGTATGACATGGTCAACCCGCTTACCATGTGGCTCACGTTCGGGACATTCGTCGGTTACGCCGTGATCTATACGGTATTGCTCAAACCGATGACACCCCAGAACATAGTGATAGGGGGGGCTGCTGGTGCGATGCCTCCTGTGCTGGGGTGGGCTGCCGCGACGGGGGAAGTGGCGCCGGACGCACTGCTTCTCTTTCTTATTATCTTCGCATGGACACCGCCGCATTTCTGGGCGCTTGCTCTGTACCGCACCGAGGATTTTGCGCGCGCCGGGCTTCCGATGCTTCCGGTTACTCACGGGCACCGCTTCACGCGACTATACGTATTGCTGTATACCCTCATTCTATTCGCGTCCGCGCTGCTACCGTTTGCGTACGGTATGAGTGGTCGAATTTATCTGGTGGCAGCTGTCCTGCTGAATGTCATGTTCTTCGGCTTCGCATTGCGTCTCTACAGAAAATACAGCGATTCATTGGCGCGGCGGACATTCCGTTTTTCAATTGCTTACCTAGCTGCGCTGTTTGGGGCTCTCCTGCTGGATCACTATTTCAATTTCTGAGCGCGACATTGTCATGCGGTTTATCTACGTGCTGCTGTTCGCCGCCCTGGTTGGATGCGATGCTGGCAAGCCTTCGTTCCAAAACACCGACATAACAGGCGCGGACTACGGCAAGGATTTCAGCCTGACGGACCATGCGGGCAGGACGCGCACGCTTGCTGATTTTCGGGGCAAAGCGGTGGTGATGTTTTTCGGGTATACCCGCTGTCCCGATGTATGCCCGACGACACTCTCGGAACTCAAGGCGGTAAAGGAACAACTGGGCGCCGACGGAGATCGAGTCCAGATTTTGTTCGTCACTGTAGATCCAGAGCGTGACACTCAAAAACTTCTGGCTGAATACGTCCCGGCTTTCGACTCGACGTTTCTTGGTTTGTATGGTGATGCGGCGGCCACGGCCACAGTCGCAAAGAACTTCAAGGTTTTCTATCAGATAGTTCCCGGAAAGACCCCCGGGAGCTACACCGTTGACCATACCGCGGGGAGCTACGTATTCGACCCGCAAGGGCGGCTGCGCCTTTTCGTTCGTCACGGCAACGCGAGCAGTCTCGTCGCCGACCTCCGGGCGCTACTTCACCCATAGCTTGGGGGCGCCGGCGCCGTGCCCTCCACGGAGCCGCCAACCTACCTCATTCTTCACCGCCGTTGTATGCTTGCTTGTCGAGCCGCTTCCCAAGTCCGGATATATGAAGATCCTCGTTGTCGATGACTCGCCGACCATCCGTGCGGCATTGAAAGGCATGCTTCAGCGCATGGGGCACTCTGTGGTCGAAGCAGAGGATGGTGACAGAGGCGTTCAGACGTACCAACAGGACCGCCCCGGTCTTGTCTTGATCGATGTGATGATGCCGGTAATGGACGGCTACGAGGCGGCACAACGCATGCGCCAATGCAGCCCGGAGGAATGGGTGCCTATCATTTTTCTGAGTTCAAAGGAGGCCGATCAAGATCTCGACAGGGCAATCGAAGCCGGAGGAGACGACTATCTTGTTAAGCCCGTAAGTTTTGTGGTGCTAAACGCAAAAATCCGCGCACTGCATCGCATCGAGACCATGCGCAGCAGGCTTCTTGAAGTCTCACACGAACTGGCGGCTGCCAACCGGGAACTGCAAAAGGTCTCTCGCCAGGATGGTCTTACCGGGATCGCGAATAGGCGCTATTTCGACAGCTACCTTCAAAGCGAAGTACGGCGCGCGTCGCGTGAGCATTCCCCTGTGTCGCTGATTCTCTCCGACGTGGACTATTTCAAGGCTTTCAATGATTGCTACGGACATCAAGCGGGTGACGGTTGTCTGAAGCAGGTGGCGTCGGCGCTAAGCTCGGCTGGGCGCCGGCCGGCTGATCTCGCCGCCCGCTATGGAGGTGAGGAATTCGCCATGATCTTGCCCAGCACGGTCCTTGAAGGCGCCGTTGACGTGGCAAAGGCCGTAAGTCGGGTTATAGCAAGCCTGGCCATCACGCACGCACGTTCAGATGCAGGCCAGAGCATAACCCTGAGCCAGGGTGTCGTCTCGGTAGTTCCGGAGAAGGATACTTCCCCTGAAGACCTGATTCAGAGAGCCGACCAGGCACTCTACCAGGCCAAACAGCAGGGGCGAGACCGCTACGTCATATTTGGCGGGAGCTAGAAGGCCGGGGAGGCCGAACGGCCTTCCGGCCAGCTATGTTGCTGCAATCACGCCTTTCATCTTTTCGAGCGCTTTGGCTTCAAGCTGGCGAATACGTTCCGCAGAAACTTTGAACTCTGCAGCCAGGTCGTGCAAAGTCGCCCGATTGCTGTCGTGGAGCCAGCGCGCCTCGACGATACGCCGGCTACGCGGGTCGAGACTTGCCAATGCGGATTTCAGGCCGCGAGCTTGCAGCCTCTCGTCCTGTTCGGCCTCGATAAGCTCGTGTGGCTCGGGGGAGCCGTCAGCGAGATAGGCAATCGGAAAATATCCCTCTTCTTCATCGCCGGCCGGCTCAAGCGCCACCTCCCGGCCTGCGAGACGCATTTCCATCTCGGATACTTCCTCTGGTTTGACACCGAGGTTCTTGGCGATCGACCGTACTTGCGCGCGCGTCAGCGGATCGAGCGACGGCTTCATGCTCCGCAGGTTGAAAAACAGCTTTCTTTGGGCCTTGGTTGTGGCTATCTTCACCAATCGCCAGTTCCGCAAAACGAATTCGTGGATCTCGGCCCGGATCCAGTGAATGGCGAACGATACGAGTCGGACACCGCGCTCCGGGTCGAAACGCTTGACTGCCTTCATCAACCCTACGTTCCCCTCCTGAATCAGGTCTCCCTGCGGCAGGCGGTAACCCATGTAGCCGCGCGCGACAGCCACCACCACTCGGAGGTGTGAAAGCACCAACTGCCGCGCAGCTTCCACGTCGCCGTCGGATCGGAATCTGCGCGCCAAGCTCACCTCTTCCTCGCGCGACAACAGAGGGAAGCGATTGACCGCTTGAACGTAGCTCTCAAGACTGCCTACGTGTACCGGTAGGGTTATTGCGTCTTTCATTTTTGCGTCTCCCGATTTCTTTGCCTGAGCTGGAGGGGCATCCAAAACCCTGGGCAAATGTTAGCACTCTCGACATTGGAGTGCTAATCGGTCGGACAGTTCCTTACCTTGGGAAGGCCGAACTCTTTGCCCGACGCGTGCCTCATCGGCGTTCGAACACAAGTAAGTGCCTGCTAACAGACCAGTAGGCACCTAGCCAACCAAGACTCGTGCATGCACCGAAGACAAAGACAATGTGGGATACCTCTGGAAGGCGCAGTTGAAGGTCTGCCCCGTAGAGGGTCGCAAGCTGAGCGAGATCGCTATTCAGTATCCTCGCAGTCGCCAGAACAATTGCCAGAGCGACGCATCCGCCAAGCATTCCGAGAAGCGAACCAAGATACAAGAACGGTCTCTGGATATATGCGCGCGTCGCCCCGACCAGGCAACACACTTCAATCTCTTCCTGTTGGGTCAGAATCTGCAGGCGAATTGTGTTGAACGTCACGGCTACAAGCGCAACGCAGATAACGATGGACAGCAGAACGATCGCAGTTCGCCCCAAATGCAGCAGTGCGTCGAGGCGTCTTGCCCACAGTGAGTCCCCCTGCACATGGGCGACCTTTGGAAGGGACTTGAACTCGTGCTCGAGGCGGTCAGCAACAGCGGAATCACGCGTGGAAAGCGTTACGACGAACGCATCTGGAAGCGGATTTCGTCGCAGCGTGGCAATGACGTCTTCCATGCCGGCGACCCGTTTGAGCTCGGTAATCGCATCGTCGCGCGATACGAAACGTGCTGACAAGACTCCCGCGGAACCCTTGATCCGGGAAGCGATATCCGCGATGTCACTCTTGGCGGCATTGGCGGACAGAAAGACGGAGAGCTGGGGTTCGACTGACACGTGCTGGGACATCGTCTCCAGGTTTCCCAAGAGGAAAAAAGCTCCGACAGGCAGCGCGAGAGCCACGCCTATGGCAAGCACGTTCAGGAGGGTTGAGAAAGGTGAAGCAAGAAGGCGTGCAACTGTCTTCACAAGACTTATCCGGTGGTGCTGCAGCCATGCTCTCATTTGACTTTTCCGTGGTCGAGCGTGAGCGTGCGCGCCCCCCATTTCTCGACCATCTGCAGATCGTGGGTCGCGAGCAGCACAGTGACTCCAACCTGGTTAAAGGCGCTGAACATATCCATAATCTCGCTCGCGTAGGCGGCATCCAGGCTGGCAGTAGGCTCGTCAGCCAGCAACATTGCGGGCCGATTCACCACCGCCCGGGCGATACAAAGCCGCTGCTGCTCCCCGCCCGACAGCGTTACCGGATTTGCTTTTTCGCGATCCAGCAAACCAACCTTGTCGAGTGCGGCCCGCGCGCGCCGCGTTGCTTCCCTGTAGGGCTGCCCCGTGACGATCAGAGGCAACATGACGTTGTCGAAAACGCTGCGGTCGTACAGCAATTTCTGCCCCTGGAAAACCAGACCGAGTTTCCTTCGAAGATAAGGAATTGCCGTGGAGCGCATGGCGGAGACGTTCTGGCCACCAACCAGCACGGTACCTTGATTGGGACGTTCGATTGCGGCAATCAGCTTGAGAAGAGTCGTCTTGCCTGCCCCGGAATGCCCGGTGATGAATACCATCTCACCGGGATCGACCGAAAAGCTGATTGCCCTCAGCGCCTCGAATCCCCCTGCGTAGCGCTTGCTGACCTGCTGAAATGAAACGATAGCCACGTTGCCCGGTTAGTCCAGTAGAGCAGCAACAAATTCGTCCGCGACGAATGGACGCAGATCGTGAGCGCCTTCTCCGACCCCCAGAAACCTAACAGGAATTGGACGTTGCTGAGCAATTGCGACAAGCATGCCGCCCTTCGCGGTGCCGTCCAGTTTGGTAAGCACGATGCCGGTAAGACCAAGTGCCTCGTCGAATGCCCTGACCTGAGAAAGGCCGTTTTGGCCCGTCCCGGCATCGAGCACAAGCCAGACTTGATGAGGCGCGCCGGCTTCCGCTTTGGCAACAACACGCTTCAATCTCTTGAGCTCGTCCATGAGGTGCAATTGGGTCGGCAGGCGTCCTGCGGTATCGACGAGCACCACGTCAATCCCGCGCGCACGCGCCACACCGATGGCGTCAAACGCCACTGCTCCGGGATCGCCCCCTGGTTGCGCGACAATCGGCACACCGATTCTTTCCGCCCAGGCAGCAAGTTGCTCCCGTGCGGCGGCACGAAAAGTATCACCCGCAGCAAGCAGAACCGAAAAGCCCTGGTCCTTCAGATAGCCAGCCAGCTTCCCGATGGATGTCGTCTTTCCGGCACCGTTAACCCCTACCAACATGACGATGCAAGGATAGCGCACCCCGAGATCAAGGGTGCGCTGCAGCGGCGCCAGCCATCGGGAGAGAATCTCTTTGAGGCGGACTTTGAGTTGGGCGGGATTTTCTGCTTTGGGGGCGCGATCGCGCAGTTGCGAAAGCAGTGCTCCGGTTGACGCGGCTCCGACATCGCTCGCGAGCAGAAGGGTCTCGAGATTGGCAAGCAGCTCCGCACCGACCGCCGTGTCGGCGAAGACGACGGAGAATTCTCGCCGTGCCTTGGCGAGCCCGGCCCTCAGCCGGCTAAGCCAGTTTCCCTGATTGCTGCCGTTGGAAAATGCCGACACAGGCTCCGCTGGAATCGAAACAGACCCAAATCACGCTAGAATGCCTGGCATTTTAATGACATTCGCGCGAGCAGTCTCTGTGCATCCCAATCTTGTGCAATCCGTCGCCCTGTAAAGATGTCAGGGTGAGGTGAATTTGCGCCAAGAGTCTGCCTGCTGGAGCGAAGTTCACAATCTCAAAATCGCCTGGTGCGCAGAGCCAAGTCAAATAGGGTCAGAATCATCGCGGGGGTCTGGCGAAGCCGCCTCATCAGTTTTCCCAGTGTTGCAGGGCTGAGACCCTCACCCGATCGAGTGCGCGAAACCCTTTTCAACTGGCTCGGCCAGAGTCTCGACGGTTTGACCTGCCTGGACCTTTTTGCGGGTAGCGGAGCACTCGGGTTCGAAGCGCTTTCTCGCGGGGCGACATCCGTAGTGATGGTCGAAAGAAACCCCCTGGCGCTGAAAGCGCTCAGGGAAAATGCCAAAGTACTCAAGGCGGCGAATGCGACGATAGTAGGTGGCGATGCGCTAGAATTCGCTCGTGGAACCGAATCCCGCTTTGACCTGATATTTGTCGACCCACCCTACGCCATGCGTTTGCAGGTGGCAGCGCTCGCTACAATCCGGAGGCTGCTCAGTGACGGCGGACGGGCGTATGTCGAAAGCGATGAAGCCTTTAGCGCACCGCCGGGATGGAGCGTCGTCAAGAGCGCCCGTGCGGGCAAGGTGCATTCTTGCATTTTGAAAAGGGAACCCGATGATCCGCGCAGTCTATCCGGGAACGTTTGATCCGATTACGCGGGGCCACGAGGATCTGGTGCGGCGCGCAGCAAACCTGTTCGACGAGATTGTCGTCGGAGTTGCCGACAGCCGTGGCAAGCAGCCGTTCTTCACGCTTGCGGAGCGGTTGCGGCTTGCGCGAGAGGTTCTGAAGCCCTTCGCGCGAGTCAGGGTTGAAGCATTCCGTGGTCTGCTGATGGATTTTATCCGTCGCGAGAAGGCCCAGGTCATTCTCCGGGGACTTCGAGCGGTGTCAGATTTTGAGTACGAATTCCAGATGGCAGGGATGAACAGAAACCT
>JBGPTG010000021.1:0-18749 GCA_041490545.1 Gammaproteobacteria bacterium | reverse complement strand
GGAGAACGAACATGAGCGAACCCAGAACCGACGCCAAGATCTGCGGCATGGGCCATTCGATGAAGCGCAAGGAGGATCCGCGCTTCATCCGTGGCCAGGGCCACTATATAGACGACTTCACGCTGCCCGGGATGCTCTACATGGACATCGTGAGGAGCCCGTACGCGCACGCGAAGATCAAGAAGATCGACACCTCGAAGGCGCTCAAGATCCCCGGCGTGCTCGCGGTGATCGACGGGCCGACGCTCGCCAAGTACAACCTGCACTGGATGCCGACGCTCTCCTCGGACACGCAGATGGTGCTGCCGATCGACGAGGTGATGTACCAGGCCCAGGAAGTGTGCGCCGTGATCGCTACCGAGCGCTACATCGCCGCCGACGGCGTCGAAGCCGTCGAAGTCGAGTACGAGCCGCTGCCGGTCATGGTCGACCCGTTCAAGTCGCTCGCCCCCGGGGCGCCGATTCTGCGCAAGGACAAGAAGGACAAGAAGGACAACCTCGCCTTCCACTGGGAGGCGGGCGACAAGGCCGATACCGACAAGGCACTCGCTGCTTCCGACGTCGTGGTGAGCGAGAACATCTACCTCCCGCGCATCCACGTTGCGTCGATGGAAACCTGCGGCTGCATCGCCGACTTCGATACCGCCCAGGGCAAGCTCACCGTGCACATGACTACCCAGGCGCCGCACGCGGTGCGCACCGTGCTCGCGCTCGTTGCCGGCCACGTCGGCCTGTCGGAGGAAAAGATCCGCATCGTGTCGCCGGACATCGGCGGCGGTTTCGGCGGCAAGGTGCCCGTCTACCCCGGCTACGTCATCGCGATCGCCGCCTCGGTCGTGATCGGCAAGCCGGTGAAGTGGATCGAAGACCGCATGGAGAACCTGCAGGCCGACTCTTTCGCGCGCGACTACCACATGAAAGTGGAGCTCGGCGCGAAGAAGGACGGCACGATGACCTCCCTCAAGATCAAGACCGTAGCCGACCACGGCTACACCAACGCGTCGGCGAACCCGTCGAAGTTTCCCGCGGGCCTCTTTTCCATTTGCACCGGTTCGTACGACCTGAAGCACGCCTTCTGCGAAGTCGATGCGGCCTACACGCACAAACCGCCCGGGGGTGTCGCCTACCGCTGCTCTTTCCGCGTCACCGAGGCGGTGCACGCGATCGAGCGCGCCACCGACTCGCTTGCGCAGAAGCTCAACATGGACCCGGCCGCGCTGCGCATGAAGAACTTCATCAAGCCCGAGCAGTTCCCCTACAAGTCGATCCTCGGCTGGGAGTACGACAGCGGCAACTACGGCGTGGCGCTCCAAAAAGCGATGGATACCATCGGCTACGACGCGCTGCGTAAGGAGCAGGCGGAGAAGCGCAAGAAGGGCGAGTTGATGGGCATCGGCATCTGCAGCTTCACCGAGATCGTCGGCGCCGGTCCGTCGAAGCAGTTCGACATCCTCGGCATCAAGATGTTCGACTCGGCCGAGATCCGCGTCCATCCGACGGGAAAGGCGATCGCGCGCTTCGGCACCAAGAGCCAGGGCCAGGGCCACGAGACGACCTACGCGCAGATCGTCGCCGAGGAGCTGGGTATTCCGGCGGCGCACGTGCAGGTGGAGGAGGGCGACACCGACACCGCGCCCTATGGCCTGGGCACCTACGCCAGCCGCTCGACGCCGACCTCGGGCGCGGCCTGCGCGCTCGCCGCGCGCAAGATCCGCGACAAGGCGAGGAAGCTCGCTGCGCACCTGCTCGAAGTCAGCGAGAACGACCTCGAGTGGGAACCCGGAAAATTCTTCGTCAAGGGCGCGCCGCAGAAGTCGAAGACCATCCAGGAGTGCGCGTTCGCGGCGTACACCAACCATCCGCAGGGCATGGAGGCGGGGCTGGAGGCGACGCATTATTACGATCCGCCCAACCTCACCTTTCCTTTCGGCAGCTACATCTGCGTGGTGGACATCGATCGCGGCACGGGCGACGTCAAGGTACGCCGCTTCGTCGCCATCGACGATTGCGGCAACATCATCAACCCGATGATCGTCCAGGGGCAGATACACGGCGGGCTCAACCAGGGGCTGGCCCCGGCGCTGTACGAGGAGATCAGCTACGACGTGGAGGGCAACATCTCCGGCGGCAGCTTCCTAGACTACTACGTGCCGACATCGCTCGAATCGCCCAGCTGGGAGACCGGACACACGGTCACGCCTTCGCCGCACCATCCGTTCGGTGCGAAAGGCGTGGGCGAGTCGGCGACCGTGGGCGCGCCACCGGCGATTGCGAATGCGGTGGTGGACGCGCTGCGGCACCTGGGCGTGACGCATATCGACATCCCGATCACGCCCGAGAAGGTGTGGACGATCCTGAAGAATAAGGGCGTCGCTGAGTAAAGTTCAATGCTGGTCCGGAGCGGCGCGACCCCGCGCCGCTCCGAGGGAGCCGTAGCTCACCCTCGAAATTCAGGAACACGAGTGGGTGATTTTGCCGGAAAGTAGGGCGGACGCGGCCCGCACCCGAGAATGCCCGGAGCGGCGCTTCTTTCCTCGTTGCCTCAGTACTACCGGCAATCTTCCGGAAACGGCCTGCGCTGGTAGCCGGCGCTTCCATCCTGCAGTGATTCGAGAAAAGCGAGCAGATCCTCCATGCCCCGCTCGCTCAGGCGCAAGGCCTTCAGGATCGCCTCGCCGTCCGAATGCAGCCGGTCCGAGCTGAGCTCCGAGTAGTGCTTCACCACCTCGGGCAGCGTCGCGATCGCGTCTCCGGGCGGCAGCACGTCCCAGGCGTCATGGCTGTAGTGCACGTGCGCGTCGAAGATCGGCAATTCGGCCGAACGGCGGCCAGAACTCTCATGCGGCATCTCGCGGAAACATCGTTGCGGCATTTTATTCCATGGACTGAAGCAGTGTCGGGGATGCCCGACACAAGCCGGAAATGTTGGGAAAACCGTTCATATTGCATACCGCCGGCATATGCCGGCGGCATAGCATCAGTCCCGACAATTTCCCGCAAACCGGCGAGCGTTCGTCGTCCGGCGCCGCAGTGACACTCCCGATGAAGCGATCGAACAGCCTGCTGCTGCTAAGTCGTCGTCACTGCGTGTCCCGTGAAACCCGCTGAGGATTAACTGGAGAGAGATCATGATCGCAAGAGTGCTGCTTCCAATTGCCCTGCTGCTCGCGTCTGGCTGTGCCACCACGATTCATGGCACGGTGCAGCTCATCGACAGCCGTCAACAGGCGGTCCCAAACGAAAGTGCGAAGGGGGCCGTGGTCAACATGATCAATACGAGTGCCGCGGTCGACCAGGCTTCGAGCTCCACGACTGTGGACGAGAAGGGCAAGTTTGAGTCGCTAAAGGACAGCATCAAGCCCGGCGTCTACAAGGTGGAGGCGAGCCGCATCGGCTACGAGACCAAGACCGAGACGATCGAGATCGGCTCGTTTTTCAGCAAGGAGGTCGAGTTCAAGTTGCTGAAGATCGAGGAGGCCAAGCGGCGGTCGATCAAAGGCTCGGCCACCGACGAGGACAAGATCATCAATCCCGGCGAGGTCAATATCCAGCCGCCCTCGATGTGAGCGGACGCATCCGCCGTACCCATTGGACACAACGCCACAACCGGAGTATCGCCATGGTCAAAACCCACTTGCGTTTTCTTTTCATCCTGCTTGCCACCGCCTTGCTCGGCGCTTGCAGCCAGCAGTTTGACGTTGAGGTCAAGGCGCGCATTGACGGCCAGCCGGCGGCTCAGGCCAAGGTCACCATAGACCGCGAGGAAGCCGGCGTCACCGATGCCCAGGGCGCGTTCGCGCAGCGGCTGCGCAGGAAAGCAGGAAGCGAGGTTGAAGTGACGGTGAGCAAGGAAGCGTCCGGCTACCGTATCGACCCGTGGAAATCGACCTTCCTCGTGAAACTTCCGAAAGGCGACCAGGTCGACGCATACCGCATCGAGGCTGATCTCAAGGCGGTGCGTTTCGTCACACTGCGCGTGAGCGACAAGGGTAATCCCGTGCCCGAGGCCAAGGTGACGGTCGGCGGACGCGAGGCCGGCGTTACCGACGCCAAGGGTGAATTCGTGTATGTCTATCAGGGACTGCCGGCGAAGGGCGCCGAATTCAGCGTCGCCAAGGCCGGTTACAGCCCGTCTCGCGCGGTACGTCAGATCGAGCCGGGGCAGGTGATCGAATTGGCGCTCAGTCGCCTGGCGGTGGTGGCGATCAAGGCGCTGACCGACGAGTACGGCCGCGCGAGCGGGGTGGTGGGCTTAAGCGTGAGCATTGACGGGAAGACCGTGGGCAAGACCGACGCGCAGGGCGGCTACACCTACGACTACCGCGGCGAGCCGGGCAGGAAGGCCGCAATCGCGCTCTCGGCTCCGGGCTATATTCCGGGGACATGGAAGACCACGGTACGGCTTGAAGGTCAAATCAACCTCCAGCACTACTTCACCCCGACCACTCCCAAACCGATTCGCATCGGCATTTACCGCGTCGTCGGCAATACGCCGGGCGTGGACATGAAGGAGATAGCGGCCCAAACCGAGCAGACTCTGGCGGCGCAGTTGTTCAAGTTCCCCGGATTCCGCGAGGTGCCGGGGGAAAAGCTGCAAGCCGAGATCAATCAGCGCAAGCTCGGCATGGACCGCATCCTGACCAAGGGCTGGCAGGACACGCCGCTGCGCGCGACCGTGGACATGATCGTACTCGGGAGCATCGCCAAGGACGATGACGGCTACCTGGCCGAAGTCAAATTCCACACCGCGAGCGGCAAGATCATTTACTCGGAGATCGCGCGCGCGCGAAACGCCCGCGGACTCGACGGGGCAGTGCGCGACATCGTCAACAACGTCATCGACCGCTTCCCGTTCGAGGGGACGGTAATCGGCGCGGAGGATGATCGCTATCGCATCAACATCGGCAAGAACTGGCGGATCAAACGCGGCGCCGAGTTCACCCTGACCACCCCGACGTTCGGCGAGGGCGGCAAGGTGGCGGGATACCGCGAGACCGGCCTGATCGAGGTCAAGCGCGGCGACGACACCAACTCGCTCGTCGAGGTCGCCTCGCTCAAGCAGGGCGAGAAGGTGCAAATCGGCGATCGCGTGGTGCGACGCACCGGGAGCGAAGGCGAGGGGGCCGACCGGCGCACCTACTTCCTGCTCACCGCGAAAGGCGGTGTCGGCACGGAAGTCAACCCGCTGGCAGGCGCTGGCGTCTATTTGAACGGCGAGTGGAAAGGCGCGACCGGGAACGACGGTCAGGCGGAAATCCCGCTGCGGCTGGGACGCAATTATTCGCTGATGCTGTACCGCCACGGCTACCAGCAACTCGTCGGCAAGATCAGCATCGACAAGAGCGGCGAGGCGCGCGAGTTCGTACTCGCGGCCAACAACGCCCTGTTCAAGGTCGACTCCGAGCCGTCACAGGCGAGCGTCTACATCGACGACGAGCTGGTGGGCAAGACGCCGCTCGCCGGCGGCAAGCTCGTCACGCTCGGCTTTCACAACGTGCGCCTGACCTACGGCGGGGACTACCGCGACTTCTTTGAGGTGATGGAGTTCACCAGGAAAGAGGAGGACCGCACCGGCGAGCGCCGCATCGTACTGCAAGAGGATTTCCTCAAGATCGGCGAGCGCGCGCGCCAGAAAGGCGACATCGAGAGCGCCATCAAGGCCTATGCGTCCACCGCGCGCGACCACCCGGACTACGCCGAGGCGCACCGGCGCCTGGGCGACATCTATCTCGATGACAAGGAGGACTACGACCGCGCGATCGGCGAGTTCGAGGCCGTGCTGGCGCTGCCCGAGAACCAGCAGCTGATCTACAAGCAGTTTGCGGTCACCTTTACCAACCTCGGCCATGCATATACCGAGAAGGGCAACCGCCTGGTGAACAGCGATCGCGACGCCGCGTCCAGGTCCTTCGCCAACGCGATCAAGGCGCTGCAGACAGCCAGGCAGAACACGCGTTTCTTCCCGAAGGCGGAGTACGACGAAGCGGTGCACGACACCTATTACTACACGGCGCTGGCGTACCACAAGCTGTACCTGATCACGAAGCAGGCGGCGGTGTTGAATAGTGCAAGCCAGGCGTGGCGCGAGTACTTCGACTTTTTCCCGAAAAAGTTCGAGGGCAATCCGACTTTCGTGCAGGCCCGCGATTCGGCGCGCCGGTACCGCGACCAGATCCAGGAACCGTGATCGCGCCGGCCGCATTTTCGACCCGGACCCTGGCGTGATGCACTTGCGGTGCCCTTTGATGGCCCTGTTCATGGTGCTCGCGTTTCCGGCGGCGGCCGTAGAAGAGCCCGTGGCCGCGAAAGCGCCAGAGCCAGCGGCGAGCATGTCGGAGTCGGCCGGAATCGAACCCGAGTTCGTGCGTCCGCTCGTTCCCATCGCCGGCGGGCGCAACGACTCGAATCCGGTCTGGTCGCCCACGGGCGACCTGATTGCGTTCGAGCGCTCGCGCGGTGACAACAAAGAGATCGTGGTCTCGCGCCTCAATGGTGACATCGTCCAGACCATTCACCATAAGGCGGCGGTCCAGCCGGGACAGAGCCAGTTCTTTTTCCCAGGGGTCGCGGAGGTGACGAGCTACAACTCCGGCATCAGCTGGTCGCCCGACGGCAAGCGGTTCGTGTTCATGAGCAACGGCGGCGAGGGCAACTACGATTTATACCTGCGCGAGGCCGACGGCCGCATCACCCGTATTACGGACGACAAGGAGAAGGATGGACACGGGCACTGGTCGCCGTTGCAAAACCAGATCGCGTTCGTCTCCGGCCGAAGCGGCAAGGGAGACGTTTATTTGCTCGACCTCGGCGCGAAGACCACGACCCGGCTGACACAGGGCGACTCGCCCTATCTTTATCCGCAGTGGTCGCCGGACGGCAAACGCCTCGCGGTAATCCAGGGCGAGAACGAAAACCACGACGTATGCATCCTCGAAGCCGGGCGCACCCCGCCGGTGCCGCCGAAGCCGCTCAGCACCTGGCGCTACGATGATCTGCGGCCGGTATGGTCGCCCGACGGCAAACGCCTCGCGTTCTACACGAACTACAACGCGGCCGGCGATCCCAGGATCTGGGCCATCGTCGTCGTTGCCGCGGACGGATCCGACCCGACCGAGGGCGAAGGCCTGGCGGCGCGGGTCGTTGCGACCGACGTCGTTCCGGATATCGAGCGGGGTCCGGCCTGGATGCCCGATAGCCGCCGAATTGCGTACGTGCGCGACGACAGGCAGGCGTACAACCCGATCTACATCGCCGACGTCGACAGCCGCACGAGCCTGCTGTTGCGCACCGGCACCAGGATGAACCACGACGTCACGTCCTCGCACGGCGGTCTGATCGCGTTTCGCGCCCAGGTCGACCAGTGGGACCAGGTATACGTCTCGAAACTGAAGGACTGACGCCGTGATGCGCCGCGCCGCCCGCAGCCGCCCCTTGTTCGCCCGGTCGTTCATGCCAATGTTCGCAAGAGGGCTGGTGGTATTGCTCGCGCTGGGCCTGTGCGTGAACGCCCCGGCGTGGAGCGCCGACGACCCCCTGGATGCGGCGATGAAGCTCTTCCAGAAGCGCCGCTACGAGCAGGCGGCGCGCATGCTCGAAGACGCGCTCGCGCATCTCGATGCCGGGCGCCGGGCGCAGGCGCAGCTCGTGCTCGGCATGATTTATCTGCGCGACGCCGATCTGCACGATGCGCTCGCGCGAACTGCCGCCGCGGTCGAGCTGGACTATTTCGACAAACTGCTCAAATCCGGCAGCGAGGGTCGCAGCCGCTATGCGCGGCTGTTTCTTGCCGAGACGCTGCTCGCTCGCGGTAGAGCGCCCGAGGCAGGGCGGCACTTCGATCTGGTCCGCGCCGACTCAGGCGTAGAGGGCCGCTACCGCGCGATCGCCGGCATCGGCCTGGGCAGCGTCTGGTGGGCGAAGCGCGACACCGAAAGGGCGCGCGGCCTGTGGGCCGGTGAGGTCGGCGCGGCGGAGGTCACGCTGGCGCGGGCCGCCGCTCAAGGCCGCGCCCGGGCCATGGATAGAAAATCGTTGCGGCGAGTCGCCGACGATACCGGACGTTCAAAGTTGTCGGCGCGTGCGCGACGCCACCTTATCGAGATCTATCTCGCGGCCGGCGCTCCCGATCAGGCGCTTGCCCTGGCGCGCGCGGGTGACTTGAGCATGGCGTCCCATGTCGAAAGATTCAAGGTCGCCAAGGGAACGGCCAAGAGCATCGCCTTCTACGATCTCGCGCTGCTCACGGATATGGCGCAGCTCTATCGCGAGCTCGCGCGGCGCCAGCTCGAACAGGCCGCCGCCGACCCGCGCATCGGGCCCAGCGCGGAATACTATCTCGCCGAGGCATTGGAGGGCCTGGGCCGCAACGAGGAGGCGCTGGCTGTCGCGCAAAGGTTCCTCGCCCGGCCGCAGGCGCCGGCGCAGTACCGGGAGCGCGCACTGGCGCGTCAGGCGCTGATCGCGCACCGCCAGGGCCGGAGCGCCGAGGCGGAGAGCACCTGGACAGCCATGGCCGAGCAAGCGAGCGACCCGGAGGTGCTGGCCGACATCGTTATCGGCTGCGCCGGGGTCCAGGCCGCATGCGCCAGGGTGCTGGCGCGCGTCGCCCCGATGGTCGAGGCGGGTGACGGACGGCGGTACCAGCGGCTCAACTTCGCGCTCGGCAGCTACTATCTTCGCAGGCAGGACTACGCACGCGCCATCGCCACCATGGAGGCCGGTCGCGACAAGAGCAACAAGAACAAGATCGAGGCCAATGACCCGGAAATGCTCGTCGGTCTGGCCGAGGCCTACTATCGGACCAAGAAATTTTCCGAGGGTCTGGAGATCTTTTTCGAGTTGAGCAACGAGTTTCCGGTGGTGCGCCAGATTCAGGAGGCCCTGCAGGGCGTCTACTCCATGGAACAGCGCAGCGCCGGGGACGTGAAGATTCTTTGAGAAGGCGCAGGACGAACCATAACTGTCAGACTCAACGAGCGAGGAACTTATGAAACAGATCCTGAACATCACCATACTTGGCTTGGGCGCGGCAATGGCATTGTGCCTTCCGGCGCATGCCGCGCCGAAGGCCGACGGGCGCCCCGACGGCGGCACGCTCAACTACAGCGAGTACGGCCGGCCGGCGACGCTCGATCCGATCACGAGCAACGAGTCGATCTCTCTGCGCATCACCGAGCTTGTATTCAACGGCCTGGTCGGCATCGACGAGAAGCAGGAAATCGTGCCCGAGCTGGCCGAGCGCTGGGAGGCATCGAAGGACGGCCGCGTATTCACGTTCACATTGCGCAAGGACGTGAAGTGGCATCCGCGCGAGGGCGAGGCGCCGAGGCCGTTCACCGCCGACGACGTGGTGTTCACCTACAACATCATGACGCACCCGAAGACCATCACGCCGCTAAAGGTGCGCTATGAGTTCATCGAGAAAATCGAGAAGACCGGCGACTACACGGTAGTATGCACGCTCAAGCGGCCGATCCTGAACGCGCTGGCGAAATTCAGCTTCAAGATCATTCCCAAGCATGGCCCGGCAAATTCGCAGTACCTCACGCGCGAGGACCCGTTCACCCGCAGCCCGATCGGCACCGGGCCGTACATGATCAAGACCGTAACGGGCGACGGCGAGGTGGTGCTGGTTGCGAACCCCGACTACTTCAAGGGCCGCGCGCATATCGACAAGTTCATCGCCAAGCCGTTCGCCGACCAGAACATCATGGCCCAGGCGCTGATGTTCAACGCCGTCGACATGATCGTTCTGGTCAATCCGCGAAACCTGCCCGAGGTTCAAGGCGACAAGCGCTTCGTGCTGCAGCCGTACAACGCGCTGTCGTACTCTTTCTTCGGCTACAACATGCGCAACCCGCTGCTCGCGGACCGTCGCGTGCGTGGGGCGATCGCGGTGGCGGTCAACCGCCAGGAGATGCTCGACTCGTTCTTCAACGGCCAGGGCACCGTCATCTCCGGACCGTTCGCGCCGGGTAGCTGGGCGTACAACCTGGACGTCAAGCCGCTGCCGTTCAATCCGGAGCAGGCGCGCACGCTGCTTTCGGAGGCCGGTTTCAAACCCGGCGCCGACGGCATCATGGAGAAGGGCGGCCAGAAACTGGTGTTGTCGCTCAAGGTTCCGATCGAGAAGGAGAGCGAAGCGGTAAAGCGCGTCGTGCTCGCCTTCCAGAATTATCTCAAGAGCGTCGGCATCGCGATCACGGTCGAATTCAAAGAGTGGCAGGCGTGGAAGGAGGATGTCTTCCTCGAGCACAATTTCGATATCGTGTTCGCGTCCTGGGTATTCGACGACTCGGCGGACATCTCGTCGCTGTTCCACTCGGCCGAGATCGGCGACTGGAAGAACAACTTCGGCGGCTACTCCAACCCCGAAGTGGACGGACTGATCGTCGAGAGCAAGCTCACGCTCGACCACGAGAAGCGCCGCACCATCAACCGCAAGCTGCACACCATCCTCGCCGAGGAGCAGCCGTACGCGTTTCTTTGGACGCTCACCAACTACAGCGCGTACCACAAGAAGGTGAGGCGCGTGCAGATCCACCCGTACAAGTTCTTCTCGTTCGCTGACGAATGGTTCATTCCGGCGAACGAGCAGAAGTAACGCAGGAAGAACCCGCGCGACGATGACCACGTTGTCATCCTGAGCGGAAGTCGAAGGGCTCCTCAGAATGACAGTGCTGGAGGACGGCGCTTGCCATGAAACTTTCCGCGATCAAGCCCGTCAGCCGCGTGATCGTACGCGAGCTCGCCGTGACCATGCTCCTGCTCCTGGGCGTGAGCGTGGTGGTTTTCGTCATCCTCTATCTTGCGCCCGGCGATCCGCTTAACGTCTTGCTCGAGGGCCAGTCGCCGCGCCCGGACCTCGTCCTTGGCATGCGCGAGGCGCTCGGCGTTCCCAAAACGTGGTACGGCCAGTATGCGGCGTGGTTCGGCAAGATGCTGCAGGGCAACTTCGGCAACTCGATCCGTACCGGCCTGCCGGTGCTGCCTGAACTGGCGCGCGTCGGCGTCAATACGCTCACCCTCACGCTCGGTTCGCTCGTCCTCACGCTCCTGATCGCGGCGCCGATCGCGGTCCACGCGGCGGCGCAGGGCGACACCGCTGGCAACACCGCGGCGACCCTGGTCGCGTACATTTTCTCGGCGGTGCCGGTGTTCTGGTTCGGCTACATCGTGGTCTACGTTTTCATCCATCAGTTCGGCCTGTTCCCGCTGATCTCGGGAACGGCGACGAAGCAGGCGCACGCGTGGCTGTATTTCCTCGTGCCGATCTTCGTGCTCGGGGTCGCGAGCGGCACGCTCTCCGAAATGATCCGCCACCTGCGCGAGGAGTTGTCTCGCGTGCTGGCCGAAGACTACATCCGCACCGCTCGCGCCAAGGGCGCGCCGGTGTGGCGCCATGCGTTCAAGGAAGGATTCCTGATCCCGGTCACCGAGATCATGAGCGCCAAGGTCCCGTTTCTGCTCGGTGGCGCGGTGATCGTCGAGCAGGTGTTCAACTGGCCCGGAATGGGGCGCATGGCGTGGCAGGCGGCGCAGGACCGCGACTTCCCGGTCATCATGGGCATCGCCCTCGTCGCGGCGGCGTTCGTGCGCTTGGGCAACCTGCTGCAGCGCGTCGTCTTCACCGCGGTCAATCCGCGCGCGTCAAAAGAATAGGGCCGACGGCACGCATGCGCCGCTATGTCCAGACGCCCGGCCCCATCGGCGAGTACTCGGGATTGCCGTTGTGGCAGCGCGCGGCGCCGCTCGATCTCATCTACGTCGGCTATGGGCTGATGGTGGTGGCGGTGGTGGCAGCTTCGTACCTGCTCGGGGCGTTCGGCTGGCTGCCCGATGATTCGCAGGCAATGAACGTCGGGCTGATCAACGCAGCGCCGTTCACGACGGGACACCTGCTCGGCACCGACTTCCTCGGGCGCGACCTGCAGGCACGGTTAATCCTGGGCATCCAGGCATATTTCCTTCCCGGCCTGCTCGCCATCACGATTTCCGTTCTCGGGGGAAGCGTTCTCGGCGTTATGGCGGGCTACCTGGGCGGCGGGTTCGAGACGATCATCACTTACTTTGACAACCTGGTCGACTCGTTCCCGCGTCTGGTGCTGATCCTGCTCGTGATCGCGGCGTTCAAACCCGACATTTATTACGTCATGGTCGTGGTCGGCATCACCGGCATGCCGGTGATCGCCAATCTGATCGCGGGGAAAATTGCATTTCTTCGCCAGAAGAGCTTTATCGAGGCCGCGCACGCGCTCGGGCTTCCGGCGCACACGGTCATTCTCAAGCACATCCTCTGGTTCAATTGCCGTGCGCTGCTCGTGATCCAGGCTACCCTCGGCATGGCCGAGGCGATCCTGGTCGAGACGAGTCTCAGCTACCTCGGTTTTGGCGTGCAGGAGCCCACGCCTTCCTGGGGCAACATGGTCCAGGCCGGCGCGAACTATTTCCTGCAAGGCAATTTCTGGCCTTCGACTGCGCCGGCGCTCGCGATCCTCGCGACCATCCTCGGGTTTCAGCTGCTCGGCGACGGGCTGAACAACGTTCTCGAAGGCAAGCGGAGAAGATGATGGATGCGCCGCTGTTGACCATCGAGAACTTGCGGACCTATTTCTACTCACGCGCCAAGCGCGCTTTCATCCGCTCGGTGGATGGCGTGAGCCTCGACCTCGCGCGCGGAGAGACGCTCGGCATCGTGGGAGAAAGCGGCAGCGGCAAGACGGTGACCGCGCTCTCGGTGGCGGGCCTGGTCAGCGCCGCGCCGGGCGTGATCGGCGGCAGCGTCGAGCTGCATTCGAACGGGACGCGGCGCAACCTCCTCGACGGCCTGGATCGCTACGTGCGCGTCAAAGAGCAGGATGGGCGCGTCGCGGAGGTGGAGAAGGACGAGCGCGGCTGGCGCAGGCACGTCGAGACTTTGATGAAGGGCGTGCGCGGCAAGGAGATCGCGATGATTTTCCAGAATCCGCGCTCGGCTCTGAACCCTTACTCCACCATCGGCAATCAGCTCGTGGAGACCATCCGCCTGCATACGAACCTGACGGGCGGGCGCGAGGCGAAGGAACGCGCGATCCACTGGCTCGAGCGCGTGCGCATAGATTCGCCCAGACTGCGCTTCGACAATTTTCCTTACGGCATGTCCGGCGGAATGTGCCAGCGCGCCATGATCGCGATGGCGCTCTGCGCCGAGCCGTCGCTGCTGATCGCGGACGAGCCGACCACCGGGCTCGACGCCACCATCCAGTCGCGCATCGTGGAATTGCTGGCCCAGCTCAAGGCCGAGACCGGAACCGCGACGCTCCTCATCAGCCACGACATCAGCGTGATCCAGCGCCTGTCGGACCGTGTCGCCGTGATGTACGGCGGAACGGTGGTGGAGACCGGGTGCGCCACGGAGTTGCTCGCGCCGGAGGCGAAGGTGCGGCATCCGTATACCGCGGCGCTGCTCGCCTCGATCCCGAGCGCCGAGACGATCCGCCGGAAAAGTTATCTGCAGGCGATCGAAGGGGAGGTGCTCGATACGATCGAGGTGCCGCCGGGTTGCCGCTTCTACGGTCGCTGCAGCCGCGTGACCGAGGCGGTCCGCGAGCGCTGCGCCGGCCTCGAACCGCCGCTAGCCGAGGTCGCACCCGGTCACAAGCTGCGCTGCTGGCTGTACCCATCCGCGCCGTCGGGCGCGATGCAGGAGACCCGGGCATGAGCAGATCCATTCTCGAAGTCACCGATCTGAGCAAGCACTACAGTCAGCGCCGCGGCCTGTTCTCGATGCTGACCGGTCGGGCACGGGTAACCCCGGCGGTGGATGGCGTGAGTTTTTATCTCAGGGAAAACGAGACCGTCGGACTGGTCGGTGAGTCCGGTTGCGGCAAGACCACCATCGGGCGCACGGTGCTGCGCCTGTCCGATCCGAGCAGCGGGCGCATCGTGTTCGACGGGCGCGACATCACGAAGCTGAGCCGCGCCGAGATGCGTCCGCTGCGGCGCGAGATGCAGATGATCTTCCAGGACCTCGACGCTGGCCTGAACCCGAAAATGCGCGTACGTGCCATCCTGCGCGAGGCGTTGACCGTTTATGAGCGCCCGAGCGACACCGAGATCGAGAGGCACATCCTCGATCTGATGGAGCAGGTGAATCTCAAGGACAGCAAGCTGGCGAACTTTCCCTCGGAGCTCTCCGGAGGCGAAAAGCGCCGCGTGGGCATCGCGCGCGTGCTCGCGGTGCGCCCGCGCCTGATCGTTGCCGACGAGCCCACCAGCGCGCTCGACGTCTCGATCCAGGCGCAGGTGGTGAACCTGCTGCGCGACCTGCAAAAAGACCTGGGGCTCACGTATCTGTTCATCTCGCACGATCTCCCGGTCGTGGAACTCGTCAGTCAGAAAGTGGCGGTAATGTATCTCGGCCGCATCGTCGAGATGGGTCTTGCCGAAAACATCGCGCATCAGCCGCGCCATCCCTACACGGTCATCCTGTGGTCGTCGCTTGCGGGCAAGCGGAGCACCGAAGTGAGTCTGCCTGCGCGGGGCGGCGCGACCGCCCGGCACGAGCACCGCACCTGGGGTGTGGTGGATTTCGGGCAGCCGGCCACGGGCTGCCGCTTCGCCCCCCGCTGTCCGCTGTATCAGGATAAGGGCCGCCCCGCTGTTTGCACCGACCGCGCCTCCGAGCCGCAGTTGAGGGATGTGGGGAACGGACACGTCGTGGCGTGTCATTTCGCATAGACCGAAGGCACTTGGCCCTGACTCATCATCGCGTTCCCGACATCGCATCCAGCGCAAGCAACGCGCAAGCGCTTGACCCGGCTCGACCGACGAGTGCAACATCCCGATCCCGCCCGGGAAGGGCATGATCTTCAACACCGCCGACGTCACCACGTTTCGCCAGAAGCTCGGCGGCGGCTTCTACCAGCGCTGGAAAGGCGAATTCGGCGCGACCGCGTGGGGCTTGCTGGAAGAGCAGGTGGGCCGGCTGGGCTGATCGGCGCCGCGGGGCTCAGCCCACCGGGCTCGGCGCGGGAGCGCGCACGACCGGACGCTCCTCTATCGGCAGGTTGACCAGGGCGGCAAACACGCCGAGCCCGATCGAGATCAGCCACACGATCTGGTACGAGCCGGTGTGGTCGAACAGGTACCCGCCCAGCCATACGCCGGCGAAGCTGCCGATCTGATGGCTGAAGAACACGAATCCCGAGAGCATCGACATGTAGGACACGCCGAAAATGCCGCCGATCACGCCGTTGGTGAGCGGCACGGTCGAGAGCCACAGCACGCCCATCACCGCCGAGAACAGGTACACCGAGGCTTCGCTGACCGGCGAGAAGATGAAGAGGGCGATGGCGATGCTGCGCAGGATATAGATCGAGGAGAGAAGGTACTTCTTCGTGTATTTCGCGCCGAGAGCGCCCGAGGCGAGCGATCCCACGATGTTGAACAGGCCCACCAGCGCGAGCGCCAGCATGCCGACGTTGGCCGACAGGCCCCGGTCGAGCAGGTAGGCCGGAAAATGCACGGTGATGAAGGCGAGCTGGAACCCGCACACGAAATAGCCGGCGGTGAGCAGCAGAAAGCTCTTGTGTCCGAACGCCTCGCGCATCGCCTCGCCGATGCTCTGCGCCGGCGCGCCGCCGCCCGGGCCGCCGCGCTTCTCCACCAGCGCCGTCGCGAGCGGGGCGATCAGGGCGGCGGTGACCGCCAGGGTCAGCAGCGCGTTGAACCACCCGACGTGCGTGATCAGGGTCTGCGTGTAGGGCAGCATGGCGAACTGGCCGAACGAGCCCGCGGCGCTCGCCAGGCCGAGCGCCATGCTGCGGCGCTCCGGCGGGACCGCCCGGCTCACCACGCCGAAGACGATGCTGAAGGTGGTGCAGCCTTGCGCGAGGCCGACAAAGAGCCCGGTGGCGAGCGCGAACTGCAATCCGCTGCCGGCCGTCGCCATCAGCACCAGGCCGGTGGAGTAGAGCGCGGCGCCGGCGAGGAGCACGCGCCCCGCCCCCTTGCGGTCGGCGATCATGCCGAGAAACGGTTGGGAGGCGCCCCACAGCAGATTCTGCAACGCGAGCGCAAAAGCGAAGGTCTCGCGGCTCCAGCCATGCGCCAGCGTCATGGGCTGGAGAAACAACCCGAAGCCCTGTCGCGTGCCCATCGCCAGCGTGAGGATGATGCCCCCGCACAGCAGCACCATGCCGGGGGACCGCCAGTTTCGTTTGCTCATGACCGCCTTCCTTCTGCCCCACGGGACGGGGCATCGATGACCGCTATTCCATCTGCTGCGGAGGTGCGATGGCGAGACCTTGCACGAAATCCACCCCGATCAGCCGGAGCTGCTCCAGCACGCCGACGCTCTCCACATACTCCGCGATCGTCTGGATGCCCATCGCATGGCACTTTTCGTTGATCGTCTCGACTTTTTCGGAGGCCGAAAGCGCGCGGTCGATGTCCTTGACGATGCCGTAGGTGAGTTTCACGAAGTCCGGCCGGGCGGCCCGGAGAAACTCGAAGGACGCGTCGCTGCCGTCGAAACCGGCGAGCGTGAACCGGCAGCCTTCCGGTTTGAGCTGTGCCTGCAGATCCAGGAGCTGCTGGATGCGCACGAGCGCCGTGTCCCATCCGATTTCGAATGCAAAGGTCCCTTCAGGCAGCTGCGCGCTTTTCACGTGTTTCGCGGTGAAATCCGAGAACTTCATTTCCCTCAGCGTATCTCCGGAGAGATTGATGCCGTTGGCGGGAACCGGCCAATCGGAATTTTCGCCGCGCCTCGCCATGATCCACTTGGTGAGGTGGCTGACCACCCACCGGTCGACGTAGGGCAGCAGGTGGTACTCCTCCAGCATCGGGAAGAACGTTCCCGGCGGCAGCAGCTTTTCCTCCTCCTCCTTGAAGCGCACCAGGACTTCCTGGTAGGGGCGTTCCTTGCTCCCGGCGATCGGCAGGATCTGCTGCGCGAAAAGCACGAAGCCACCTGTCTTCAGCGCGGTAATGAGCTTGTCCGTAAGCTCCTTCTGTACAGCGAGTTCGTCTTCTTCCATATGCCCGGAGCGTATTCTGTCGGAGTTCTCGCCCGCGGGAAAGCGCCGGCGCGCTCACCCGGCCCTATTCCCTCCCCGGGTGCGCTAGAATCGCACGGGCAAATCGGAGAAAAGGGGAGCGAGGCCATGGCGGAAGCCACCATCAGGAACCGGCCCGCGATAAAGTCGAAATTCCTGTCCCACGGCACGCTGAGTTCCAAGAATCTCGAGGCTTCGCGCAGGTTCTACGAGGAATTCCTCGGCCTGGAAGTCGTGCGCACGAGTCCTGTGTCTCTGATGATCCGGCTCGGCGGCAGCCACGTCTACGCGGTCATCGAGAACAAGAGAAAGAAGGCGCCGATGGACCGTCTCTACCACAACGGCATCGACGTCGAGACCGATGCCGACGTCGACGAGGCCTTTCGCGCGTGCAACGAGCAGGCGCAGCAATGGGGCCTGCACGAGATCACCAGGCCGGTGCCCGTGCACGGTACCTACAGCTTCCATTTCTGGGACGGGGACGACAACGCCTGGGAGATCCTCTCGAATCCCCGGGGCGGATACACGTGGATTTTCGACCAGGGCGATCTTTCGGGGAAGGGGCATTTTGAAAAAGGTTTCAGGCACCGGCGACCGGACGCGAAGGCATGAAACACCGGTTCCTGCCGTCGCGTCACCCATGATCAAGTCGCTGTTTCTCCCTGAGACCGATCCCAGGCAGGCGGTGCGCTTGCGCCGCTTCCTGCTTGCCGCGGCGACTTACGCAATCTGCGCCGCGCTGCTGGTGCTGGCTTACGTATTCAAGCTGATCGAACTCGAGCCGATGCTTGTCCTCATCGCCGCGATGGCCCTCATCAACGTGTCGCTGTTTTTCCTGTTCCGAACGGGCTTCAACCTGCGCTTTCGTGATCCGAGCCTCACCTGGGGGCAAACGTTCACGGCGAATATCGTCCTGATGTATGCCATCTACAGCTTCAATCAGGGGCGCGCGTTCGGCCTGATGATATTCCTTTTTATCCTTACGTTCGGAGTCTTTCAATTCAGCACCCGGGAGTTCGTCACCATCACGCTGCAGATCCTCGCCGGTTACGCACTGGTGATCAATCTCCTGATGGTCTTCAAGCCGGATACGGTCAACGTCTATCTCGAATGGTTCCAGTGGGCAGGGCTCGCATCTCTCCTGCCGCTGTTTGCGGTGGTCGGCGGAAGGATCAGCGCACTGCGCCAGCGGCTGCGACGCAGCAACGAGGAGCTGCGCTCGGCGCTGGGCGCGGTTCGCCAGGTCGCCACCCACGACGCCCTTACCGGGCTGCCGAACCGGGTTCTTTTCAACGAGGAGCTGCTGCACGCACTCGCCAAGGTCGAGCGGCACCACCGGCCGATGGCGCTATTCGTGCTCGACCTGGACCGGTTCAAGGTGATCAACGACACGCTCGGCCATGCCTTCGGCGACCGGGTGCTGCAGGAGGTGGGGAAGCGGTTGCTCGGCTGCGTGCGCGAAAGCGACATCGTCGCGCGCCTGGGCGGGGACGAATTCGTCGTCCTGCTGGAGGAGTTCGGCGATCACGCCAATCTCACCGACGTGGCGCGCAAGCTGCTCGCCTCGGTCGCGGATCTGAATGCGATCGACGGCCGCGAGATCGGGCTGTCGGTGAGCATCGGCGTCTGCACGGCGCCGGACGATGGGCGCGATCAGAAGACGCTGTTCGCCAACGCCGATATCGCCATGTATCGCGCCAAGGACATGGG
>JBGPTG010000020.1:0-19062 GCA_041490545.1 Gammaproteobacteria bacterium | reverse complement strand
CGTCGATCAGGTGCTCGCGCCGCTTGTAGACGAGCACCGCGACCGGTTGTGCGCCGATGTAATCCAGTCGTCCACCGGCAAGCTCGAAGCCGGACGCGGAAAGATCCGCGACCGGCGGCGAGAACGCGAGCCGAGCGCTCAGCCATGGCTTGACCGTATGCTGGTCGGAGGACGCGACGTCGTAAAATCGGTTGGCGAGCGTCGCGCGCACGTGGCTCGCGACCATCTCCTGTGTGATGCGCTCGTCTTCGCCTGGGCGCATGTATCCCAGCGCCACCATCCACGTGACAAGTGCGACCGCGGCAAACGAGGCCGCCGGTCGCAGCCAATCCGCGGCCACGGCAAACGACCCCGCGCGTTTCAGCCATCTCCACAACGCCGGCCGAGCGGAAACATTCTCCGGCCCGGCCGGAATCGCGGCGCGCACGCGCGTTTCCAGCCACGCCGGCGCGACGTGGTAGTCGGCCTTGTCACGGATCGCCGCGGACATCTCGCGCAACCGCTCGCAAGCGGCGCGCACCGACGGATTTTCGGCCAGATGCGCTTCGAGCTCGAGGCTCTTCACCGGGTCGAGCTCGCCGTCGATGTAGGCGTGCAGCAATCTGTTGGCTTCTTCGCGTGTCATTTGTGCACCTGCGTTCCCGAAATGTTGGAGGTGTCCCGCAGCGATTCGGCAAGCAGCCGCCGAGCGCGCGCGAGACGCGACATCACCGTTCCGATCGGCACGTCGGCGATACGCGCAATGTCCTTGTACGACAGGTCTTCCAGCTCGCGCAGGATCAGCACCTCACGGAACTGAACGGGCAGCGCGGCGATCGCCTCGTTAAGCATTCTTCGACCGGAGTTGCGCGCCGCTTGGACCTCCGGTCCGTCCTCGTCGGTGGGAATGAGCTCGATAACGCCGTCGTCGATACCTACCGTGTCCGCAGGACGGTTGATCTGTAGCCAGGTCAGGAAGGAGTTGCGCACGATAGAGAAAAGCCACGGTCTCGCCTCGCCGCGCAAGCCGTCGAAGTAGCGGTAGGCGCGCAGCACTGCCTCTTGCACTACGTCCTGCGCGTCGTGATCATTGCGCGTCAGCCAGCGTGCGAGGTTATAGGCCGCGTCGAGATGCGGCAGCACCAATCGCTCGAATCGTCGCTTGTGCTCGCTCAAGGTCTCGTGCAGCGGTACGGGATCGGTTTCGTGCAGTAGTACGGAATCGGTGGCGAGCATCATGATATCTCGTGTCAAGCGACAACGTGAATCTGCCCGGACATTCCCTCGTGGCCGTCGCCGCAGAAGACATCGCACAGAAAAACGAAGGTGCCGGTCTTGTCCGGAACCATGCGCAGCCGCGAAACCTTGCCCGGGACAATGTCGGTGCGCACGTTGAAGTCGGGTGCATTGAATCCCATGACGACGTCGGCGGTGACGAACTCGAGCACCACCGGCACGCCTTTTTTGATCCGTATCTCGCGCGGCAGGAACACGAACTTGCGGGCGGTCACACGGATCACTCTCTCCTTCGTTTGGGCGAGGCCGCCGGTGCCGAAAACGGCCCCGGCGGCGGCAACGATGCCCGCGGCGAGCAGGCGGCGGCGCTCGAGTTTCATCGCTTACGCCTTTTTTACTGGATACTCGGTAATCTCGTACTCGGCCTTCTGCACTTCCGCATCGACGCCGCGGAAGCCTAGGCCTTTATAGGGCTGGGCCGGATCCCAGCGGATCGGCTCGCGCTTGGGCTGCGAGCCAGGAGCGGGTAACGGGAAGATGAGCGACTTCGCCGAATGGTGCGCGATGTGGCCCGTCATCTGGTGATGCTCCTGGTGGATGTGGCCGTAGAACACGGTGACGTTCTTGTGAGGCATTAGGAGCTCGATCGCCTGCGCGCCATCCCGCGTCGCCCAATCCCACTGTGGATAGAGATCGAAGAGCGGCCGGTGCGTGAAGACGACGATGCGCGCGTCCGCTGCCTGCGTCGCGAGATCCGACTTCAGCCAAGCAAGCTGCTCGCTCCCAATGCGCGCCGTCGGATCGGAAACGTTATCGATCGCGATGAAATGCACACCCTTGTGGTCGAAGCTGTAGTAGCTCGCGCCGAAGAACTCCTTCCACGCCTGCCCGTTGCCAAGCGCGGCGTCGTGTTCACCCGGCATGAAGCGCACGTTCTTGTTCTTGAGGTTCTTGACGATGTCGCGGAACTCGGCCAGGCGCCGCCTCCTCTCCTTCGGATCGTCCGTGGTGTGCGTGAGGTCGCCGGTGAAGACGATGAAATCAGGCTCGTATCCGAGGCTGTTCACCGCCGCGACCGCCTTCGGCAGCGTGCCGCCCGCGTCAGGATTCACGACCGGCCCGTTGAAGCCCCAGTGCGTGTCGGAAAGCTGGACGAAGTAGAAGTCACCTTCCGCCGCTCCGGCAAACTTGGCGCCGCCAGCGAGGCCCGAGGCGAACACTGCGCCACCCAGCCCAGCCAGCTTCAGAAATTCCCTGCGATCAATGGATTCCCGCATTTCGGTCTCCTGTATGTGGGAAGTAGAGGCCGGTCCGATACCGGTCCTAACTTGCGAGACTGGGGAGGCTGTGGTTTTATTCCCGAACTCGCGAGATTCCGCTTGACTGGGAGTCCGGCAAATTACTCTGGGCTACAGCTACAGACTCTCCGAACAGGTTTATTCCTCGTACGCGGGGCTGTGTTTCGATCTGCAAGGCCAGTCTGCAAATCGCGGACATGGACCGCAATTACCACGCCGAGCACGCGCTGACCATCGCGCGCCATCCCTCGGAGACCGACGAGCGCATGATGGCGCGGCTGCTCGCCTTCGCGCTGAACGCGCACGAGCATCTTAAGTTCGGCGGCGGCGCGCCTGCACTGGCATTCGCCGTCGCGTCGGTGTACGCTTTATTTTCCGCCCAAGCCACCCTGACCGGAGGAGATCATGGCTGACTTCACTTTGCGGGTGAACGGAGCGACGCGAAAGGTTTCTTCGGTCGCGCCCGACACGCCGCTCTTGTACGTCCTGCGGAACGACCTCGAGCTGAACGGCCCGAAGTTCGGCTGCGGGCTGGCCCAATGCGGCGCCTGCACGGTGCTGCTCGACGGCAAGTCCGCGCGCTCCTGCTCGGTGCCGGTATCGGTCGCGGCGAAGGCCGACATCACCACGCTCGAAGGGCTGGGCACGATCGAGAAGCTCCATCCGCTGCAGCGCGCTTTCATCGAGGAGCAGGCCTGCCAGTGCGGCTATTGCAGCAACGGCATGATCATGGCCGCCAAGGCACTGCTCGACGGCAATCCCCGCCCGAGCGAACAGCAAATCAAGCAGGCGTTGAACGGCCACCTGTGCCGCTGCGCCTCGCACAACCGCATCGTCCGTGCCGTGCAGCGCGCGGCGAAGGAGATGGCATGAAAACCGATCTTTCGCGCCGCGATTTCCTCAAGACCGGCAGCGCGCTGGTCATCGCGTTTTCGCTCGCACCCGAGCTGGCATTCGGCCAGGCGAAGCCCGTTCCGCTGCCCGGGAGCCTCAACAACAATCGCCTGCTCAACGCCTGGCTGCGCATCGACGTGGACGGCACCGTCACGATCTTCACCGGAAAGATCGAGCTGGGGCAGGGCATCGGCACAGCGCTCACCCAGATCGCCGCCGACGAGCTCGACGTCGATTTGAAGCGCATCAGGATCGTGCACGGCGATACCGCGCTCACTCCGAACGAGGGCCAGACCGCCGGCAGCCAGTCGGTCCAGAACAGCGGCACCGCGGTGCGCTTCGCCTGCGCCGAGGCGCGCGACATCCTGCTCAACGCCGCAGCCGCAAAACTCGGCGTCGCAGCCGCCGCTCTCACCGTGAACGACGGCGTCTGTCTGGCGCCGGGCGGCAGGACGGCGGCCTACTGGGACCTCGTCGCCGACGCCGACTTCAAGCGCGAAGCGTCGGCGAAGATCAAGCCCAAGCCCGCCTCCGAACATAGATGGGTCGGCAAGAGCATCGCGCGCCGCGATATCCCGAAGAAGATGACTGGCGGCGCCGCCTACGTCCATGACGTGCGCCTGCCCGGCATGGTGTTCGGACGCATCGTGCGTCCGCCTTCACCCGGCGCTCAGCTCGTCTCCTTCGACGAGGCCGCCGCGAAGCGCATGCCCGGCGTGATCGCGGTCGTACGCGACGGCAGTTTCCTGGGCGTGGCCGCGCAGCGCGAGGAGCAGGCGATCAAGGCGCGCGAAGCGCTGAAGAAGTCCGCTCGATGGAAGGAGAGCGAATCTCTGCCGCCCGTGGGCGAAGCGTTGTTCGAGCACCTGATGACGAAAGCGCAGTCGCAGGATTCGGTGGTCAATGAAAAGATCTCCGCTGTGGCGCCCTCGCCGGTGAAGACGCTCAACGCAATGTACACGCGGCCCTACCAGTGTCACGGGTCGATCGGACCTTCGTGCGCGGTCGCGCAGTGGCAGGAAGGCAGGCTCACGGTGTGGACGCACAGCCAGGGCGTGTATCCGCTGCGAAGCGAGCTGGCCAAGGCCTTCGCGATGGAGCCCGCGAACATCCGCTGCATCCACACCGAAGGCGCGGGCTGCTACGGCCACAATGGCGCCGACGATGTCGCTTTCGACGCGGCGCTCGTTGCACGCGCGGCCGGCGGCCGGCCGGTGAAGCTGCAGTGGATGCGCGACGACGAGTTCATGTGGGAGCCCTACGGTTCGGCGATGGTGATGAAGCTCTCCGGCGGACTCGACGCCCAGGGCAACGTCGTCAACTGGGTGCACGAGCTGTGGAGTCATCCGCACAGCACCCGGCCCGGCTCGTCGAAAGGCGTCAACCTGCTCGCGGGGCGGCATCTGGAGAAGCCGCTCGATCCGGGTTATTCCCCCGACATCCCGCAGCCGGCGGGCGGTGCCGACCGCAACTCTATCCCGCTTTACGATATTCCGAACCAGAAGATGATCAAGCACTACTTGCCCGATGCGCCGCTGCGCACCTCGGCGTTGCGCACGCTCGGCGGCTACTCCAACGTGTTCGCGCTCGAATCGTTCATCGACGAGCTCGCGCTGGCCGCGGGCGCCGATCCGGTGGAGTTCCGGCTGCGGCACCTGAAAGACCCTCGCGCGCGCGCCGTGATCGAGGCCGCGGCGGAGCGCGCCGGCTGGCAACCGAGCGCGAAAGGTGACGGCTCGCGCGGGCGCGGATTCGCGTTCTCCAAGTACAAGAACCTGGCGTGCTACGTCGCGATGGTCGCCGACGTCGAAGTCGATCGCGCGAGCGGCAAGGTGCGCGTCACGCGCGCGGTGGCGGCGGTCGATGCCGGGCAGATCGTCAACCCGGACGGCGTCGTCAACCAGATCGAGGGCGGCATCATCCAGTCGACGAGCTGGACGCTGATGGAGTCGGTCGGATACGACCGCACGCGCGTCACCACGCAGTCGTGGGCGGACTACCCGATCATCCGCTTCGAGGACGCGCCGCAGGTCGAGGTGGTGCTCCTCAACCGGCCGCAGGAGCGCTTCCTCGGGGTCGGCGAGGGTTCGCAGGGACCGGCCGCGGCGGCGATCGCCAACGCCGTCGCCAACGCGACCGGCCGGCGGATGCGCGCCCTTCCTTTCACGCCGGAGAAGGTCAAACAGGCCCTGGCGTGACGATCGGGCATGGAGAGCGCTCACTTCGGTGAGCGCGTGGCGGTTTTGTGTCGTCTGCGATCGCGGGCGTAGTTATCCACAGAATCTGTGCGTAGCCTGTGAGTATTCCATCGGCATGGAGTGCGGTTGCTGCGAGGCCGGCATGCGCGCATCGGGTTGATCAAGAAGTGTGCAGCGGTGCCGGAGGCGAGGCCGGTCCGCCACGGGGACGGTGAGCCGCCCGGCGGAATGCCGTGTTTTGATCTGCATCAAACAAGGTGCTGATTCTCGGGGCGTCGTCGATGCGGTGAATGCCTAGAATGGCTGTCTCCCGGCACCGGATGCCCCGCACCCCTTGAAAATCCTGCTCGTCTATCCCCGCAGCCCCGACACCTTCTGGAGCTTCAAGCACGTGATGCGCCTCGTCGCCAAGCGCGCCGCGTTTCCGCCGCTCGGGCTGCTGACCGTGGCGGCGATGCTGCCCGCCGACTGGGAGGTGAAGCTCATCGACACCAACGTCGATCCGCTCGCCGACCGCGACATCGTCTGGGCCGACTGGGTGATGCTCTCGGGCATGATCGTTCACCGCGAGTCGGCCCGCGAGATCGCGCTGCGCTGCGCGGCGCTCGGCCGTCCGGTGATCGCCGGCGGACCGCTATTTACGACCGGCCACCGGGACTTTCCCGAGATACCTTATTTCGTGCTCGGCGAGGCCGAAGACGTCATCGCGGCGGTCGTGGCCGACATGCGCGAGGGCACGGTGAAGCCCACCTACCGTGGCACCGGCTTCCCCGACATCAACACCGCGCCCGTGCCGCGCTGGGACCTCGTGAGTCTGCGCCACTACGTGACCATGCCGGTGCAATTCTCGCGCGGCTGCCCGTTCGACTGCGAGTTCTGCGATATCGTCGCGATGTACGGGCGCGTGCCGCGCACCAAGGCGCCGCAGCGGGTCATCGCCGAGCTCGAGGCGCTGCGCCACGCCGGCTGGCGTGACATGGTGTTCATCGTCGACGACAACTTCATCGGCAACAAGAAGCGGGTGCGCGAGCTGCTCAATGCGCTCCTCGAGTGGCGCGTCCGGACGCAGCCCGGCATCGGCTTCCTCACCGAGGCGTCGGTGAATCTCGCCGATGAGCCGGAACTGCTCGATCTGATGCTGCGTTCGGGATTCAAGAAAGTGTTCGTCGGCCTGGAAACGCCGGTCGTCGCGAGCCTGGAGGAAACCCGCAAAGTGCAGAACAGCAAGCGCGACCTCGTCGAGGCGGTCAAGGCGATCCAGGCGGCGGGGCTGGAAGTGATGGGCGGCTTCATCGTCGGCTTCGACAACGACCCGCTCGATGTTTTCCGCCGGCAGTTCGACTTCATCCAGCGCGCCGGCGTGGTCACCGCCATGGTGGGCCTGCTCACCGCGCTGCCGCAGACGCGCCTGCACGCGCGGCTCACGCGCGAGGGACGCATCCTCGCGCAGAGCCAGGGCGACAACACCTCGGCCGCGCTCAACTTCGTTCCGCGCCTGGACCGCGGGTACCTGTTCGACGGCTACCGGGATCTGATGCGCTCCCTGTACGCGCCGGCAAACTACTACCGCCGCGTGCGCACCTTTCTCTCCAGCTGGCAGCCGCGCGGGCCGGATCTGCGGCTCGCCTGGACCGATGTGCGCGCGTTCGTGCGCTCGCTGTGGATGCTAGGCGTGCTGCGGGGCGGGCGCTTCGCCTTCTGGCGGCTGTTCTGGGCGACGCTGATCGCGCGCCCGACCAAGTTTCGCGCGGCCATGGAACTCGCCATCCTCGGCCACCACTTCCGCACCGTGGCCGAGCGCCTTTGAGGTTTCGACGCAATCCGAATCCGGAACCCAAAGCCAGGGTGAGCCCCCGCTTTGATCTCGATCAAACAGGATTGCGAGGGCCGGGCTGCAGCGTGAAATAGAAAATCGCACCTTCGCCCAGCCTGGACTCGGCCCAGACCCGGCCGCCGTGGCGAACGATGATTCGCTCGACGATCGCAAGGCCCACGCCCGAGCCTTCGAACTCCTCGCGGGTGTGGAACCGCTGAAACACGCCGAAAAGCCGGTCGGATTGACGCATGTCGAATCCGGCGCCGTTGTCCTTCACGAAATAAGCAGGCGCATCGCCCGTCCCTTCCTCCCGGCGGCAGCCGACCTCGATCAGCGCGGGATGCCGGCCGCGCGTGTACTTGACCGCGTTGCCGAGCAGGTTCGAGAGCGCCTGCTTGAGGAGGGCGGGATCCGCCTTGGCGGTGCCGAGATCGCCGACGGCGAATTCGACCTTGCGGCCGGCGCAGGCGATGCGCAGATCGCCGATGACCTGGTTCACGATATCGCCCAACTGCACCGGCTGGGTCTTCAGGGGCTGCCGCCCGAGTCGCGAGAAGTTGAGCAGATCGCCGATCATCTGCTGCATCTGCCGCGCGCTCGCGCGGACCACGCCGAGCAGGCGGCGCCCTTCCGCGTCGAGTCGTTCTCCGAAATCCTCCTCCAGCATTCGCGCGTAGCCGTCCACGGCGCGAAGCGGCGTGCCCAGATCGTGCGACACCGAATAGGAAAACGCCTCCAGGTCCTTGTTCAAGGCCGACAGCTCGACGGACTGTTCCTGCAGGAGCCGGCGCTCGCGGCGCTCGATTTCGTGGGCTTCGACGAGCCGGGCGTAGAGCTTGGTGTTCTCGGTGAGCAGTACCAGCAGCACGAAGCTCGCCGCCATCAGCCCGTAAACCCGCCCCGCATAGAAGCCGAGGTCGTAACGGCCTCCGATGAGGACCGCCGACAATCCGACGTCGAAAATCCACGCGCACATCACGACCATGAGCCAGAGGTCGAGCACGGTATACGGTCGCCGCCGCCACAGGACCATCAGCCCGATGATGCTCAACGCCCAGACGCTCGACATGATGCCCAACATCGCCGGGGTGTAGCGGTCGTCCTCGATGACCGAGGGAAGAAAGTTCTTCCCCGCAGTGGCGAGGAGCGTCAACCCGCATACCACGACGAGAACCGCCGCAACGCTGGACACGATGGCGACGCGGGCCTGCGCGCGCGGCGGGTCTGGCCCGCTCTTCCCGTCCTTGAGCAACGCGTAAGCGACGACAACGAGCGGGAAGCCGCCATGCCAGAACATGTACATCCAAGCCGTGCTCTGCGTACCGGCGCCGAGAAGCCCTGTGGGCGAGAACACGCCGGGAAAAGTGAGCGCGTGCGCAACGGTTATTGAGGCGGTGAACAGATAGCCGCTCGCGAGCACCAGCAGCGCCCTCGATCGCAGGATGCGGAACTGACCGAACAGCAGAACCGCCGTGATCAGATCGTTGATCACCAGCGCCGATTCATACATCGGGATGAAAGCCGGCACAGGCGCGAGGTGTGTCTTGGCGAACGGCGCTGCCGCGAGAAAGATGGCGGCAGAGACCAGCACCGTTGCCAGCGCGAGCCGAAACTCGCGGCGCCCCGCGGGCAGTGTCGACAGGAATATGCGCTGTACGTCTGGTGTCGGACCGCGATCCATGGATGAATGCCGTGCGATTTCGCCAGCGGTGATTTTGAACCAAGAACCTGCGCAGCAGGTTGCACCGTCGGGTGGGGTGCGTCGCAGCAATTTCGAAGCACAGGCGATCTATCAGGTTTTCCTGACAGGGTTTGTCATGTTTTCCTTACACGAGCGAGGATTCATGACAAGGAACTCGAATGTCCGCGCGTAATGCGCCGGAATACTTGCGGTTCTTCTGGTGTTCCCTTATGGTTAAAGGTCGCTCGGATAGGGGAGGGGGTGGCCAAGGCTCGAAGAAACCGGGATGAACGATAGGAACCCAGAATGGGAGAGGGCCTCAAAATTCTGATCGTGGAGGACGTCGAGGCTGACGCCGTCCTCGCAGTGCGCGAACTCAAGCGCGCAGGCCTTGTGGTGGACTCGCGCCGGGTCGAGCGCGAGCAGGAGTTCCGGCGCGAGCTCGCTGAATTCCATCCCGAGGTGATTCTCTCGGACTTCACGATGCCGCACTTCGATGGCATGAGCGCCCTCGTAATCTCGCGCGAGACCTCGCCCGAGGTTCCGTTCATTTTCATCTCCGGCACTCTTGGTGAGGACTACGCGATTCGCGCGTTGAAGAGCGGCGCGACCGACTACGTCCTCAAGAACAACATGGTGCGCCTGCCGCCCGCAGTCGAGCGCGCGGTGAAGGAGGCGGCCGCGTGCGCGCAGCGCAAGCGCGCCGAGCAGCTGCTGGCCCTCGAGCACACGGTGGTCAGGCACATCGCGGATGCCGACAACGCCTCCGACGGGCTGAGGGCCGTGATGGGCTCGATATGCGAAACCGAGGGCTGGGACCTCGGCCGCTATTTCCGGGCGGACGAGAAGTCCGGTGTGCTGCGCCTCGAGGAGTTCTGGTGCGTGCCCGAGCGGCCGCTGGAGGAGTACGTCGAAGGCTCGCGCGATGCGACGGTCATGCCGGGCGCGGGTTTGATGGGCCGGGTCTGGGAGCGCAACGAGCCGCTGTGGTCCACCGATACGGCCGCCGATCCCCTGGTCCGGCGGTCGGATCTGTCGCTCAAATTCGCGATGCGCGGCGCGTTCGTGTTCCCGGTCGTGTCCGCTGGCAGGAAGATCGGCGTCATGGCATTCGCGAGCCGCCGGGCCCGCGAGCCGGACGAGCGGCTGCTCGCCGCGGTGCACGTGATCGGCAGCCAGATCGGGCAGTTCCTCGTGCGCCAGGAACAGCAGCGGCACATCGCCCGGCTCAACCGCATCTACGCCGTGCTCTCCGGGATCAACTCGACCATCGTGCGCGTCTCCGATCGCGCGGAGCTGTTTCGCGAAGCGTGCCGGATCGCAGTCCGGGTCGGCGGATTCCGCCTGGCGTGGATCGGCGTCGTGGACGAGAAGGCGGGCCGGGTGCAACCGGTCGCGTGGGAAGGCCCCGGCGAAGACTACATCGAGCTGATGCCGCTCGGACTGGACGAGAGCCGGCCAGATCGATTCGGCCTGGCGGGCCGGGCGGTCAGGCAACGCGCGCCGATGATTGCCGAGGACATGACGAAAGACCCGCGGGTCGCGCTCCACAAGGAAGCGCTCGAACGTGGCTTGTGTTCGCTCGCCATCCTGCCGCTGCTGATCGCCGACAAGCCGGTCGGCGTGCTGGCGCTGTACGCGGATTCGCAGGGCTTCTTCGACTTGGAAGAGGAAATGCGGCTGCTCGTCGAGCTTGCCGGCGATATTGCCTTCGCGCTCGACCACATCGAGAAGACCGAGCGCCTCAACTACCTTGCCTACTACGACTCGCTCACCGGACTCGCCAACGCGACGCTTTTCCACGAGCGCGTCGCGCGCTACGTGGATACGGCCCGCGCAGCCGGTCACCGGGTCGCCCTCGCGCTGGTGGACGTGGACCGCTTCAAGACCATCAACGATTCGCTCGGCCGGCCGGCCGGCGACGAGCTGCTCAAGCAGATCGCGCGCAGGCTGGCGCGGGAACCGCGGGATCCGAGCGAGCTTGCGCGCATCGCCGCCGACCGCTTCGCCGCGGTGCTGCCGCGCGCCGGCAATGATGACAATATCGCGCGCATCGTCGATCAGCGGCTCGCCGACAACTTTGGCAGCCCGTTCCGCGTGGGTGAATCCGAACTGCGGATTTCAGTCAAGACTGGTATCGCGATATTCCCGGACGACGGCGAGGACGCGGAGACCCTGTTCAGGAACGCCGAGGCCGCCCTCAAGAAGGCGAAGGAGACCAACGAACGGGTCGTCTTCTACACGCACAAGCTGAACGAGCGGGTCGCCGAGCGCCTTTCCCTGGAGAACCAGCTGCGCCAGGCGCTTGAAAAGGAGGAATTCGTCCTGCACTATCAGCCGATAGTCGAAACTCAGACCCGGCGCATCGTCGGCGTCGAGGCGCTGATCCGCTGGATGAGCCCGGAGCGGGGCCTGGTGCCGCCGCTCGATTTCATCCCGCTGCTGGAGGAAACGGGGCTCATCCTCGAAGTCGGGGCGTGGGCGCTGGGGCAGGCAGTACGCGACCACAAGCACTGGCTGGATCAAGGCCTGAAGACTCCGCGCGTCGCGGTCAACGTCTCCGCAATCCAGTTGCGCAGGCCCAATTTCGTCAGGATCGTCGAAGAGGCGATCGGGCTCGGCGCAACGCCGCACGGGCTCGACCTGGAGATCACCGAGAGCTTCCTCATGGAGGAGATCACGGCCAACATCGAGAAGATGAAGGTGCTGCGCGAACTCGGCGTGAGCGTCGCGATCGACGACTTCGGCACCGGCTACTCGTCCCTCGGCTATCTCGCGAAGCTCCCCGTGCAGTCGCTCAAGATCGACCGGTCCTTCATCATCACGATGCTCCAGGAGCTCGACACCACGACGCTCGTCTCGACGATGATTTCGCTCGCGCGGGCGCTGCGGCTGAAGATCGTCGCCGAAGGGGTCGATTCCGAGGATCAGGCCAATTTCCTCCGGCTCGCGCACTGCGACGAGATGCAGGGCTATCTCTTCAGCAGGCCGGTGCCGCGCGACAAGATCACGGAACTGCTCCGAGCCGAGGAGAAAGCGCCGGCCTCGGCGAAATGACGGAGCCTGCACCCGAGGCGCCGCGCATCACCCCCACGCAAGGCTCGCCAGCGCCGCCAGCGCCGCGATGAGTCCTGCACCCTTGCGCGCGGTGAACGGCTCGCGCAGGAAGACGAACCCGAGAAGCGCGGTGACGACGAATCCCATCTGCGCGATCGGCACCACCACGCTCGCCTCGCCCCGTTCGAGCCCTTTCGCAAGCAAGGTGAAGGCGACGACGAGCAGCACTGCGCTGACCGGCGCATGCTCGAGCGCGGCGCGCGACGGGCGTATGCCGCGGTCGACATGGGCCGAGAACGCGGTGGAAAGCGTCACCGCGACGGCACCCTGCGCCACGACCAGCGCGATCGGTACCGCGCCCTGGAGCAGGCCGAGCTTGTAGGTGAAGCTCGCGAACCCCACCGCGACGGTCGCGACGAGCACGCGCGCAAGCGACGCATTGCGCTCGCGATTCGCCGCATCGGTCCCGGCAGCCGGAGCCGCGAGCAGCAGCCACACCGCGACGAACGCCAGCGCAAGGCCGGCGATTTTCGGCGCGGTCAGCGCTTCGCCCAGCACGAGCACGGCCAGTGCCACGGTGACGGCGAAGCTGAGCCGGAAGATCGTCGCGTTCGTGCTGACCGCGCCGTGGCGCAGGCTCCAGGCGAAATTGTAGTAGCCGATCACGACCAGCACGCCGGCTGCGGCGCCCCACAGCGCGCCGGCGTTGAACGCAAGCGTGCCGGAGAAAACGCCGTAGAGGAGCGCGAGCGAGCTGAAGAACCAGGTCTGCACCATGAGGAACCGGTGCGGCAGTGCCCCGGCCGCGGCGCCGCGCTTGTAGACGAAGTCCGCCAGTCCATAGAGCAGCAGCGCGCCCAGCGCGTACGCGATGCTGTCGCTCACGGCGCGGCCGTGCCCTTGCGGCCCTGCTTGTCCTGGTACATGCGGCGGTCGGCGATGCGGATCAGGTCGGCGGCCGCCTCGCCGTCGTCGGGCACGATGGCCGATCCGATTGAGGCACCGACGTGCAACGATTGCCCGGCGAATTCGGTCGGGGATTCCAGGGCGCGGCGCAGGCGCTCGATGACCTCGGGGATCTTCTGGCGGTCGGTGTTCTCGAGCACGACGACCAGTTCGTCCCCGCCCCAGCGCCCCACGCTGTCGACGTCGCGTACCGCCAGCTTCGCGCGCTCCGCCACGGCGTGCAGGACCGCGTCCCCGGCGCGGTGTCCGAAGCGGTCGTTGACGGTCTTGAAGCCGTCCAGGTCGACGAACAGCAGCGCGGATACGGTCGCGGGATTGCGCCGCTGGGCGGAAATCGCCCGGTTCATGCGGTCCTCGATCAGGATGCGGTTCGGCAAGTCGGTGACGGTATCGTACAGCGCCAGGCGCGCAAGGCGCGCGCGCTGGACGAGCAGCGCGTACGTACCCCAGCCGAGGAAAGCCGCGAGAACCCCCAGGAGCACGCGCAGGTACAGCAGGCTGCCCGAATCGCCGGAGGGGGATTTCTCGCGCACCGCGACGACCCACCTGCCGCCGGGCACGCTGACGTCGATCAGCTCGGCGTCGGCGCGCCCGAACACGCGCGCGTCGCCCCAAAAGACCGCGCCCTTCGCACCGAGCCCATCCCTGCCGCGCGCGGCCAGTTCGAAACTATCGGGGGCCAGCCTGCCGAAGGTCTCGTCGAACAGCGATTCGGCGTTGACGACCGTGGATATCAGCCCCCAGTACTTCCCGCGCACGAATACCGGCACGCGGTAGATCAGGCCGCGTCCTCCCTGCACCAGCGTGAGCGGGCCGAGCAGTGTCGGCGCGCCGCCGTCCACCACCCGCTTCACGCCGGGCCATTGCCCGGGAAGGTTCCGATAATCCAGGCCGAGTGCGCGCTCGTTGCCCTTGATCGGGAACAGATAGGACAGCCGGTAGCCGACCGCGACGCCGAAATTGCGCACGTGGCGCGAGTCGGCGTGCAGCCTGGCGAGAATCGCCTGGAGCTCGGCGCGCTCGACCTTGCCGCCGCGTACCACGAGGTAGGCGTTCAGGCCGCTCGTCAGGAAGAGCACCGCGTCCAGTTCGCGGGTCAGGCGTGCGCGCAGCAGCGACCCGAAGGAAACGAGTTCGACTTTCCGGCGCGCCTCGTGGCGGCCGGACTCGAGGTTGAGGACCGCGTTCCCGGTGATCGCGACCGCCGCGAAGGCGCCGACGCCGAGCAGCGCGGCGCCGCCGCGAGTCCAGGCCGCGCCGAGCACTGCGCGCAGACGTTGCAGCCGCGAAGCGGCGGGATCTGGCGAAGCCATGCGGCGAATCTACCATTCCCGGGGCGTTCCGGGCAGCTCGCGAGTCGCACGGGGCCGGCCGCCGGGTGCATACGCCTCCGGGGTTACAATCGGGCGGCGCGAGAGCGGTACGCGGCACGCCCCGCGCCTTGGGGATTTCCTGGCGCGGTACGACCGGAGGCAAGTCCATGAGCGGGCAGATCGAGCGCAACAAGCGCAACGCGATGGCGTTCTACGATCTGATGTTCAACCAGTCCAAGCCCGCCGAGGCGATCGCCCGGTTCGCCGGGGACCGCTACATCCAGCACAATCCCCACGTCGGCGACGGCAAGCAGGCCTTCATCGAGTATTTCGAGAAGATGGCGCGCGAGTATCCCGGCAAGCGTGTGCACTTCATGCGCGCCGTCGCCGAGGGCGACAACGTGGTCCTGCACTGCCACCAGGAGTGGCCCGGGTTCAAGGACAGGGACTGGGCCGGCATCGACATCTTCCGCTTCGACGCCGAGGGCAAGGTCATCGAGCACTGGGACGTGCTGCAGGTCGTCCCCGGGAAAGCCGCGAACGGCAATACGATGTTCTGAGCGATGTTCCGGGCCGCTCTCCGCGCGGGCTCAGAACTTCATCGCCCGCTGGATCGCCGGTCGTGCCGCCATCTCGCCGGTCCAGCGCGCGATGCTAGCGAAGCCTTCGACAAGCGCCGGCTGCGCGGCCTTCACGCGCGCGACCACCCCGTAGAGGGCGAAATCGGCGATCGTGACTTCGGCGCCGGCCGCGTAGCGCTGCCGGCCGAGCCGGTCGTCCCAGACCTTCATGTAGTTCTTCCACATCGACTTGAAGGTATCGATCGCCGGGCCGTGCTGATCCTTGGCGCGCGACAGGGTGAAGATCGCGGTGACCATGCCGCTCATGTCGCTCGCGGCGCTCATCAGCGCTTGCCAGAACGCCGGTCGCGCCGCCGGGTCCTTCGGCAGGAATTTTCCCGACTTCTCGGCGCAGTACACCAGCACCGCCACCGACTGCGAAACCGTCACCGGCTTTCCGCCCGGGCCGTCGCTGTCGACGATCACCGGGATCTGCCCGTTCGGGTTCATGGCAAGGTAAGAGGGTGATTTCTGCTCGCCCTTCGCGAGGTCGATGGGGTGAAAGGTGTAGGCGAGCCCGCATTCCTCGAGCCCGATGCGGGCGCGTATGCCGTTGGAAGTGCCGGCGGCGTAAAGATCGATCATGGTTGTCCTTTGACGTTTCGAATCCTCAACTATACCGAAACTCGCCACTGAACCTCTCGAGTCGGGCGCCGACGCTGAGGGGGCCCGCCTTGTTGCGGCTCAATCGAGGCCGAGCACCGCCTTGAGCCCGCGCGTCAGCACCTCGTGCTCGATGGGCTTGGTCATGTAGCCGTTGGCGCCGCCCGCCAGCCCGCGCAGCACGTCCTTCCGGCTCGCCAGCGCGGTGAGCATGATCACCGGGATTTCCCTGAGCAGCGGATGCGCCCGGATGCTCCCGAGAACGTCGAATCCATTGGTGTCCCCCAGGCCCACGTCGAGCAATATCACGTCGGGCAGGGGCTGGATGCGCAGCGCCGCGACTATCTGCTCGCGGTTGCTCGCGCTGCGCGTTTCGAACCCCTCGACCCGCAGCAGGATGGAAAGGACTTTGAGCAGCGGCTCGTTGTCTTCGACGACGAGAACCGAGTATTTCGAGCCGTTCGCGGGCGGTCTCTTCCCCGCGGCATGCCGCGCGATATTGACGTAGTAGCCGCTGGCGTTGAGCGACTCCGTGGCTTTTTCGGCTTCGGCGCGGATCTTGTCCGTGCCGTCCCCGGCAGAGGGTACCGTGGGTTTTGGCGGCGGCACGAAAAAGGAATCGAATTCCAGCGCGACACCCTCTCCTGGCCGGACGATCTCGATGAAGCGGTTCTCGAGCAACATCGGAAGGACCTGCGCGATGCTGTGGCTGGTGAAACCTTCGGTGCGCCGGGCGATCTCCGCGACACTCGATTTCCCGTCGAACATCACCAGCAGCCTCAGGGCATCCACCGGCAATTGCGTAGTCCCGGCTTTCAATTCGCCGATTCCCTTTTCGGTCACCGCGTAGATGTCGAGTATGTCGGTGTTCTCCAGGCTCATGGCACTTTCCGGAAAGGATTGCCTGCAACGGTAAAAACTACTCCAACGGTAAAGACTACTCCTTTACGAATGCCTGACTATGGGAAGTTCAGACATACACCGGCATCCTGCCAGGTGGGCGCGCGGCCAATACCGGCGGCGGAGTCGCCGGCGCGTTGCGCTCGCCCGGCGGGTGGCGCATGATGACTGCGCCCAATTCCGGGCGTTCCCAACCCAAGGAGACGACCATGGCCAAGGCCGGAGAGGGGATTTACAAGATCGTGGAGGTGATCGGCACGAGCGGAACCTCGTGGGAGGACGCCGCGAAGAAGGCGGTGGAGGCAGCTTCCAAGAGCCTGCGCGATCTGCGGGTCGCCGAAGTGGTCAAGCAGGACATGACTATCGAGAACGGCAAGATCGCGGCGTTTCGCACCCGCGTATTGCTGTCGTTCAAGTACGAGCACTGACGCCGATCGAGGCTCGGGCCGGCATCCGGCCGTGCTCAAGGCCGGTGCGGCTCGAACACGAGGAAGTACTGATTCGGCAGGAAGGCGTGCTCCTTCACCGGCGCGTAGCCGGCACGGGCGAGCTCGGCGTTGACGCGCGTGGGCGAGATGCGCTCGTGCTTCGGCGGCCCCATCGGCGCGTCCTCGCGGAAATCGATGATAGCCAGGTGCGCGCCGGGTTTCAGCGAGGCGCGCAGTTTTCCGAAGTAGGCCTCGCGGTTGCCGATGTGGTGATACACGTCCACCAGCAGCACCAGGTCGACTTTGGCGGGCAGTCGTGGGTCGTCCGGCTTTCCGGCGACCGACTCGAGGTTGGCGAGGCCCTCGCGCTTCGCACGCTCGGCCAGGTACTTCACCATGTCAGGCTCGGTGTCCACGCCGTACACGCGGCCCCTGGGGACGAAATGCGCGAGGCGCGCGGCAAAATAGCCCGTGCCCGAGCCGATATCGGCGACCGCGGCATCGGGCGCCAGGGCCAGCGCCTCGATCACCTCGTGCGGCTTCTGCCAGGCATCGCGCGCGGGATCATCGAACACCCTGGCCCAGTGCTCCGCGCCGCTGAAGCGGTGCTCCTGCGTGTGCGGCGATTGCGCGAGGGCGGGAAGGCAGGCGAATGCAAAGGAGAGGAGCAGCAGACTTTTCATGGCTCGGGCCGGGCGATCGGGGGGAGTATCTTACACGCCGGGCGGCGCAGTATGATGGCGGCGGCCGGCCACGGGGCGCTTGCGCATGCGCGTATTCAGGATATTCACCAGGGATTCGGGAGAATCGGCGATCGAGATCCGCGAGGTGCCGATGAGCGGTGCGCAGAGGCCCGCGTCGGAAACTTTCGCGGGTGGCGCCGTTTTCTTCCGCGAAACGCCCGAGGGCCACGTGCAGGACCTGCACAAGGCGCCGCGGCGTCAGCTCATCTTCCTCGCCTCGGGCATCCTCGAGCTCGAGTCGAGCGAAGGCCGCCGCTTCATCTGCCGGCCGGGCGATCTCATCTTCGCCGAGGACATGAAAGGCAAAGGCCACATCACCCGGTCGCTGCGCGACGTGCGCGGCTTCGTGCACGTGACCATGCCCGAGGATTTCGACGTCAGCCGCTGGCCGCTGGTGGAGGCCTGAGATGAAGCGCATGCTCCGGTCGCTGCTCGCCTTCGCTGTCGCACTCGCGAGTGCTGCGGCCGCGGCGCAGACCGCGCGTCCGTTGCGCATCCTCGTGCCGTTCTCGGCAGGCGGCGCGAGCGACACCTACACGCGCATCGCCGCGCTGAAGATCGCCGAGCAGACCGGCAAATCCATCGTCGTCGAGAACCGTACCGGCGCCGGCGGGCGGATCGCCTGGGAAGCGGCGGCGAAGTCGGTGCCCGACGGCACGACCGCGGCGCTCATCGACGCCACCTATCCCATGCTCCCCGGGCTGTATGAGAAGCTGCCCTGGGACGTCGCGGGCGACCTCGTCCCGGTCGCGATGATCTGCCAGACGACTTTCGTCATCGTGGTCAACGCCGATTCGAAGCTGAAGACCCTGGACGAACTCATCGCCGATGCCCGGGCGCATCCCGGGAAGCTCAACTTCGGCTCGGCTGGCGTGGGCAGCGTCAACCATGTGGTGAGCGAGCTCTTCAAGGTGAATGCGCGCGTGAATCTCACGCACATCCCCTACAAGGGCATGAGCGATGCGAGCGTCGCGCTGCAGGCGGGGCAGATCGACCTCATCATCGCCGCCTCACCGACGGCGCTCGGGCCCATCAAGGGCGGCAAGGCGAGGGGCCTCGCGGTGAGCACGGCGCAGCGCTCCGCGGCACTTCCCGGCGTGCCGACCGCGGCCGAGCAAGGCGTCGATTACGTCGTCACCAACTGGTTCGGGTTCGCGTTCCCCAAGGGAACGCCGAAGGCAGCGATCGCCACGCTGCGCGAGGACGTCATGCGCGCGCTCGTGGCGCCCGACGTGAGGGAGAAGCTGATCGCCACGGGGGCCGAGCCGTCGAATTTCACCTCCGAGGAGTTCGCCCGCTTCCTGAAGGACGACACGCTCAGGTGGACCGG
>JBGPTG010000019.1:0-19450 GCA_041490545.1 Gammaproteobacteria bacterium | reverse complement strand
GAGCATCGGGTCGCCGCCTTTGAGACGGACCACGACCTCATGGCGTCGTGCCGCATCCACGAGCCGCTTGTTGATGAACTTCTGCGCGGTCGAATGGCGGCCTGAGCGTTTGCCGACTGCGATTTTCTCGGCGCGCGCCGCGAGTTCCAGTGTTCGCGAATGCACCAGCGCATCGTGAAACACGATGTTTGCCCGTTTCAGGATTTCGGCCGCGCGCAAGGTGAGCAGGTCCGCCGCGCCCGGACCGGCACCTACCAAATACACCTTGCCGCTCGCTTTACCCATCGATCATTCCTGCAGCCACGGTCTGATTGCTGGTTTCGTTGATCAGGATAAACGAGCCGGTGGCACGGTTGGATGCGTACGTGTCGATGAATTCCGAGGTCTGGTCGTCCATGCGCGTGGCACCGCGCTCGGTGACCGTGGTGAGTGCCGTTTCGGCGATGATCTGGGCGGCGGTCGCCGCACCGGATTCCACCGGGCAGGTGCAGGTGATGTCGCCGACGGTGCGGAAGCGCACCGACAGTTCTTCGACCGTCTCGCCGGCGCGCGGCGGGGTGATGTCCGTGACCGGTGCGAGCAGGCCGTTGCGACGAACCACCGGACGCCGGTGCGCGTAGTAGATCGCCGGTACGGCGAGCGCCTCGCGCTGGATGTACTGCCATACGTCGAGTTCCGTCCAGTTGCTGATGGGGAACACGCGCATGTGCTCCCCTTGTGCCACGCGGGTGTTGTAGAGGTTCCACAGCTCCGGGCGCTGGTTCCTCGGATCCCACTGGCCGAACTCGTCCCGGAAGGAGAACACGCGCTCCTTGGCGCGCGCTTTTTCCTCGTCGCGCCTCGCGCCGCCGATCGCGGCGTCGAAGCCGAACTCGGCGATGGCCTCGAGGAGCGTCACCGACTGCGCCGCGTTGCGGCTCTCGTCGGCGCTGCGCAAACGCACGCTGCCGCGCCTGATCGAATCCTCCACCGAGCGCACGATGAGCCGTTCGCCGAGCTCCGCCGTGCGGACATCGCGAAAGGCGATCACCTCCGGAAAATTGTGTCCCGTGTCGATATGCAGCAAAGGGAATGGGAATTTCCCCGGGCGGAAGGCCTTTTCCGCCAGCCGCAGCAGCACGATCGAATCTTTGCCGCCGGAAAAGAACAGAACCGGATTTGCGCAGTCGCCGGCGACCTCGCGCAGGATGAAGATCGCCTCCGATTCCAGCCAGCCGAGGTGGCTCCGTCCCGCGAGCACACCCCGTTCCGCGCGCGTCTCGTCGAGGACGGCGCTCACGAAGCGTCCGCCGTTTCCGCCCGGGCGCGTACCAGGCTTCCGTCGTGGGCCAGGTGCAGCCCGCATTCGCGCGTTTCACGCAGTTCCCACCACCAGCGCCCGGCGCGAACGTCTTCGCCGGCGACCGTCGGGCGGGTGCAGGGCGCGCAGCCGATCGAACGATAGCCCTGATCGTGCAGCGCGTTATACGGAACGTCGAATTTCCTCAGGTAGGCCCAGACCTCGGCTTCGCTCCAGTCGGCGAGCGGGTTGAACTTGACGATGCCGCGCGCGGTGTCGAATTCCTGGATCTTCAGCTCTGCGCGAGTCACCGCCTGCTCGCGGCGCTGGCCGGTGATCCAGGCTTCCCGGCCCTGCAGCGCCCGCTCGAGCGGTTCCACCTTGCGGATGTGGCAGCAACGCTTGCGCAGGTCCTGGCTTTCGTAAAACGCGTCGCGGCCGAAACTCGCGACGTACTCGGCGACCGCCGCCGGGTCGGGTCGGAATATCTTGATGTCGTAGCCGTAGCGCTGGCGGACCGCGTCGATCACATTGAGCGTGTCGGCGTGCAGCCGCCCGGTGTCGAGGGTGAAAATCCCGATGTCGAACTGGTGCCGCAGTATCGCGTCGGTGAGCACCATGTCCTCGGCTGAAAGGCTGGAGGCCAGTGCCGCGGGAGCATGCTCCAGCGCAGCCCGCGCGAGCACGCGCTGCAGTTCTTCGACTCGTTCCCCGAGTCTTTCGCTCACGACTTCCCCGCAGCCAGCCTGCGGCGGAAAAGCGGCGCGGGTCGCAGGACTGAAGTCTGATAACCGTCGCTGAAGGTGGAAAAGACCGACAGGGCTTCCTCCGGGTCCTGGTCCTCGCGCAGCGCAAAGGCGTCGAATCCGCACTGCTCCATGAAATACAGATGGTCGTGCAGCACGTCGCCGACGGCACGCAGTTCGCCCTTGTAGCCGTAGCACTCGCGCAGCAGGCGCGCGGTCGAATAGGCGCGTCCATCTCCGAATTTCGGGAATCTCAGGGCGATGACGGCGAACCGTCCGACGTCGTTGGCGATGGCTTCGGGGCCTTCGTGTGCGTCCAGCCACACCCCGATTCCTCCTTTCCGGGCGCCGAAATCCCCGCGCGTCGCGATCCAGAGCGATAGCGGAACGATCAGGTCGCCGCCCGGGAGCGCCGTCGCCGAATCGTCCTCCGGGCCGCGTTCAAGCAGCTGCCAGGTGTCCGCGGCGACGCGCCGATCTTTGATCAGCTTTGCCATAGACTGACTCCTTGAATGGTTCGACACCGACGCGGCGTACCACGTCGATGAAGCGTTCAGCATCGCTGTCGCGTTTGCCGAGATAGCATTCAATCAGCCGTTCGATGACGTCGGGGATTTCGGCGCGCGCGAACGACGGGCCGATGACCTTGCCCAGGGAGGCAGCCGCGCCGGGACGGATTTCGCCCTGGTTACCGCCGATCTGGATCTGGTACCACTCCTCGCCGTTCTTGTCGACGCCGAGGATGCCGATGTGACCGACGTGGTGATGGCCGCAGGCGTTCATGCAACCGGATATATTCAGGTCGATCTCGCCGATGTCATGAAGGTAGTCGAGGTCGTCGAAACGCTGCTGGATCGCCTCGGCGACGGGGATCGATTTCGCGTTGGCAAGGGAGCAGAAATCCCCCCCCGGGCAGCAGATGAGGTTGGTCAGCAGACCGATGTTCGGCGTGGCGAACCCCAGTGCCCTGGCCGCCTGCCAGAGGGCAGGCAGGTCCGACTGCTGCACGTCCGCGAGAATCAGGTTCTGCTCGTGCGAGACGCGCAGTTCACCGAACGAGTACCGGTCGGCGAGGTCGGCGACAGCATCCATTTGCTCGGCGGTGATGTCCCCGGGTGCCACGCCGGTCTTCTTGAGCGACAGCGTGACGGCGGCGTAGCCCGGCCGCTTGTGCGGATGCACGTTGCGCGCGTGCCAGTTGGAAAAGGCGCGGTCGGAGGCGAGTGCTGCTTCGAGCTTCGCGTCGGTCGCGGGAAGGTTCGTGTAAGAAGGACGCGAGAAGCGGCTCTCGATACGCTCAATCTCTTCGCGAACCAGCGTAGACGGGTCGTCCTTCAGATGCGCCCATTCAGCCTCGACTTCCTCGCGGAATTTCTCCGGGCCGCGCTCCTTTACCAGGATCTTGATGCGGGCTTTGTGGATGTTGTCGCGCCGCCCGTAGCGGTTGTAGACCCGCAGAATCGCTTCGATATAGGTCAGCAGGTGCGGCCAGGGCAGGAACTCGCGAATGACAAACCCGATCATGGGCGTCCTGCCGAGGCCGCCGCCCACGAGTACTTTGAATCCGACCTCGCTTTTGGCGTCGCGTACCGCATGCAGACCGATGTCGTGTACCGCGACCGCGGCACGGTCTGCCTTTGCACCGTTCACCGCGAACTTGAATTTGCGCGGCAGGTATGAAAACTCGGGATGGAAAGTGGACCACTGGCGGATCACTTCGCACCAGACGAAAGAGTCCACGATCTCATCGTGCGCCACGCCGGCGAAATGGTCCGTGGTGATGTTGCGGAAGGAATTGCCCGAGGTCTGAATCGCGTGCATCTGCACCGTTGCCAGCTCGGCGAGAATATCGGGCACGCGCTCGAGCTTCGGCCAGTTGAGCTGCAGGTTCTGGCGGGTGCTGAAGTGCCCGTAGCCGCGGTCGAACCTGCGGGAAATCTCGGCCAGTTTTCTCAACTGCCGGGTGGAGAGCAAGCCGTAGGGGATCGCGATACGCAGCATCGGCGCATAGCGCTGGACATACAGACCGTTGCGCAGGCGCAGCGCGCGGAACTCGTCCTCGGAGAGCTTTCCGGCCAGATACCGGTGCGTCTGGTCGCGAAACTGCGTTACACGCTCGTCGACGAGCCGCTGGTCGATTTCGTCGTAGTTGTACATGGTGTCGGTGGTCGAAGGCTGACATCCTAGCGTTCCCGTTAAATACCTCAAAAGACTTTTGTGTTAGACTTTAAGAATGAATGGATCTATAGTAACTATATGAATTTCCAGCAGTTACGCTATGTCCGGGAGACCGTGAGGCAGGGACTCAATCTCACCGCGGCAGCCAGAAAGCTTCACACCTCGCAGCCAGGCGTGTCCAAGCAGATCCGCGAACTCGAGTCGGAACTGGGCGTGGAGATTTTCGTGCGCCACGGCAAACGCATCATCGCGCTGACCGAACCGGGTAAAGCCGTGCTCGTCGTCGTCGAGCGCCTGCTGCAGGAGGCCGAAAACCTGAAGCAGGTCGGGCGAGAATTCCGTGACCAGGCGGCGGGCACGCTCACGGTCGCGACGACTCACACCCAGGCGCGATACTCCTTGCCCAGAGTGGTAGGCGCATTCAAGAAGCGCTACCCGAGGGTGCATCTCACGCTGAAGCAAGGCAGCCCGCCGCAACTCGCGGAGCTGGTCCTCTCGGGAGAAGCCGACATCGCGATCGCCACCGAGTCCCTGGACCAGTACCCCAGGCTGCTCGCGCTGTCGGGCTATCAATGGCATCACTGTATCGTCGTGCCCCGGCAACATCCGCTGCTGAAGGAAAAGCGGGTGACGCTGGACATGCTCACGAAATACCCCATCGTCACTTACGATCCCGCCTTTGCCGGTCGCAGCCATATCGACGAGGCGTTCCGGGTTCAGGGACTCGCCCCGGATATCGTGCTGTCCGCGGTCGACTCGGATGTCATCAAGACCTATGTGGAGCTGGGCCTGGGAATCGGCGTGATCGCTGAGGTTGCGTTCGACGAGAAGCGCGACAAGCACCTGCGTTCGATTTCGGCCAGGCATCTGTTCGGAACCATGACCACGCGCGTTGCCGTTCCGAGGGGCGCTGCGCTGCGCGGGTTCGTCTATGCGTTTATCGAGCTGTTCTCACCGCAGCTGACCCGAAAGCTGATCGACACGGCGCTCGCCGGGAAAGGCGAGCTCTACGAGCTCTAGCTGCTGCGCGCTTCTCGCTAGTCGCCCGTCGGAGCGATGCGGAACGCCATAATCGACGGCAGCGCGTTCAGCGCCTCCGAAAGCTGCCGGGTGTTGCCGCGCTCGGGGGAATGAATCACCATCTGGTACTCGAATATCTTCCCTTCTCCGGTGACGCCGTAGTTCATGTTGGCCACCGCGAACCCCTGTCGTTCCACCATCCCGCGCAGTTCGGCTTCCGGGAGGGCGGCGTGCCGGACGAACGCCACGGTGAGATTTGCGTAGAACTCGATGGGCATCTTGCGTTCGATCCAGCGGAACACCGACAGGACGATCAGCGTGAGCGCGGTCCCGATCCCGGCAGGAAAATAAAAGCCCACGCCTATCATGATGCCGATACCCGCGGTGATCCAGATCGAGGCCGCCGTCGTCAGGCCGCGCACCGTCAGGCCTTCCTTCATGATCACCCCGGCGCCGAGAAAACCGATTCCGGTCATGATGCCCTGTGCCATGCGGGTCGGGTCGACGCTGATACGCTCCAGAGAATAGGCCGCGAACCAGGTTTCCTGATAGACGGTCAGGATCATCAGCATGCACGAGGAGAGGCACACCAGAGCGTGCGTGCGGAAACCGGCGGGCCGCCCGTGATAACTGCGCTCGAGCCCGATGATTCCGCCCGCGGCGAGCGCCATCACGAGGTGCAATGCGATCGCTGCGTAGTTGTCGTGCCAGATCGAATTCATCGTCAGGCTCCGCGGAGGGCCCCGCTCGACTTCATGTCCGACTCAATTCAATATCGGTAGTGCTCGGACTTGTAGGGTCCGGTTTTCGGGACGCCGATGTATTTGGCCTGAAGGTCGGTGAGCTCCGTAAGCTGGGCATTGAGCTTCCGCAGCTGCAAACGTGCCACCTTCTCGTCGAGGTGCTTGGGCAAGGTGTACACGCCGACCGGGTACTTCGCCGTATTGGTAAAGAGTTCGATTTGCGCAATCGTCTGGTTGGCGAACGACGAGCTCATGACGTAAGACGGGTGTCCGGTGCCGCAACCGAGGTTAACCAGCCGCCCTTTGGCGAGCAGGATGATCCTTTTGCCATCAGGGAAGATGATGTGATCCACCTGCGGCTTGATTTCCTCCCATTTGTACTTCGAGAGCGCGGCGACCTCGATTTCGTTGTCGAAGTGGCCGATATTGCAGACGATCGCCTGGTCCTTCATCTTCTTCATGTGATCGTGCGTGATGACATGGAAGTTGCCCGTGGCGGAGACGAAGATATCGGCTTTGTCCGCAGCGTAGTCCATGGTGACCACGCGGTAGCCCTCCATCGCCGCCTGCAGCGCGCAGATGGGATCGATCTCGGTGACCCACACCTGTGCCGAGAGCGCGCGCAACGCCTGTGCAGATCCCTTGCCGACGTCGCCGTACCCCGCCACCAGGGCGACCTTGCCCGCCACCATCACGTCGGTGGCGCGCTTGATGCCATCCACCAGCGACTCGCGGCATCCGTAGAGATTGTCGAATTTTGACTTGGTCACGGAGTCGTTGACGTTGATTGCCGGGAACAGGAGGCGTTTTTCCTTCGCCATCTGGTACAGGCGATGCACGCCAGTGGTCGTCTCTTCGGTGACGCCCTTGATCTCCTTGCCGACCTTCGTGTACCAGCCGGGTTGGGCAGCAAGCTTCTTCTTGATCGCGTTGAAAAGGGAGATTTCCTCTTCGCTCGAGGGCTTGGCGAGCACTGAGGGATCCTTCTCGGCCTTCTGCCCGAGGTGCACGAGCATTGTCGCGTCGCCGCCGTCGTCGAGGATCATGTTCGGGCCTTTTTCACCGAACTCGAAGATCTTATGGGTGAACGCCCAGTACTCGTCCAGCGATTCACCCTTGTGGGCGAACACCGGCGTGCCCCCGGCGGCGATCGCCGCTGCAGCGTGATCCTGGGTCGAGAAGATGTTGCAGGAAGCCCACCGTACCTGCGCGCCGAGCGCCTTGAGCGTCTCGATGAGCACTGCAGTCTGGATCGTCATGTGCAGCGACCCGGTGATTCGCGCGCCCTTGAGCGGCTGGGCCTTGGAGAACTCCTCGCGTATTGCCATCAGCGCCGGCATCTCCGACTCGGCGATGGCAATCTCCTTGCGACCCCAGTCCGCCAGGGCCAGATCGGCAACGTGAAAGTCCTGCATTGACTTGGGTACGGCGCTCATCTCGCGCCCTCCTTTCTTTCGAAAAAAGTTTGCGAGCGCAGTTGCGGATTCGGCCCCCCAAGCCTGGCGGGCGCCGCAGTGGGCAGCCCGTTGCAACGCTCCTCGGGGAGCGGGCGATTATACCGCAGCCCGATCAGTGGAATCAGCCCCAAGGGTCAGAAAAAAGCCCGGCGCAGAGCCGGGCTCGGCTGGCGTGACCTCGGGTTCAGGCGAGCGCCGGATGCTTGATCCCCGCGTCTGCCGCGAGCGCGCGCGCCTTGTCGGTCGCCTCCCAGGTGAACTCGGGCTCGTCGCGCCCGAAATGTCCGTAGGCGGCGGTCTTTTCGTAGATAGGGCGCAGCAGATCCAGCATCTGGATGATGCCCTTCGGGCGCAGGTCGAAATGCCGCTGCACCAGTTCCGAGAGCTTCTCGTCGGATATCTTGCCGGTGCCCTGGGTTGTGATCATTACGCTCGTCGGCCGTGCGACGCCGATCGCGTACGATACCTGCACCAGGCACTTCGTTGCGAGGCCGGCGGCGACGATGTTCTTCGCCACGTAGCGTGCGGCGTAAGCCGCGGAGCGGTCCACCTTCGAAGGGTCCTTGCCCGAGAATGCACCGCCGCCGTGGGGCGCCGATCCACCGTAGGTGTCCACGATGATCTTGCGCCCGGTCAGCCCGCAGTCGCCCTTCGGGCCGCCGATCTCGAAACTGCCCGTGGGATTGACCAGAAAGCTGATATTCCCCTTGACGTAGTTCTTCGGGAGAACCGGCTTGATGATCTGCTCGATCACGGCTTCCCTGATCTGCTCGTGCTTCATTCCCGGCGCGTGCTGAGTGGACAGCACCACGGTCTCGATGGATTCGGGCTTGCCGTCGACGTACTTGATGGTGACCTGGGATTTGGCGTCCGGCCGCAGCCAGGGCAGCCGTCCGTCGCGCCGGACTTCAGACTGGCGCTCGACCAGCCGATGAGCGAGATAAATCGGGAGCGGCATGAGCTGCGGGGTTTCGTCGCAGGCATAGCCGAACATGAGGCCCTGGTCCCCGGCGCCCTGCTCCAGATCCAGGCCCTTGCCTTCGTCCACGCCCTGCGCGATGTTCTGGGACTGCTCGCCGTAGGCGACGATGACCGTGCAGGTCGAGGTATCGAACCCGATCGCCGGGTCGTTGTAGCCGATGCGCCTGATGGTCTTGCGCGCGACCTCGTCGAAATTCACGCGCGCCCCGGTGGTGATTTCCCCGGCAAGCACGACCAGGTTGTCCTTGACGAGCGTCTCCGCGGCGACTCGGGAGCGTTTGTCCTGCGCTAGAATGGCGTCGAGAACGGCGTCGGAGATCTGATCTGCGACTTTGTCCGGGTGTCCTTCCGAGACGGATTCCGACGTGAAAAGATAGCTGCTCATGCTGGCGGATTTCCCTACGAAAAATGAGCGTGGAAGTCTAGCACAGCGCCCCGACGCACCCAACCCACTCCCATCCCACTTTCCTCCCACGGTCATGCTATTTCTGCTGCGGCTGGTGGCGCGCATTCCCCTGCCGTTGCTGCATGCCGTGGGTGTCGGAGTGGGCTGGATCGTCTATCTCCTTTCCCCGCGCTACCGCCGCGTTCTGCGATCCAACCTCGACGCGGCGGGATTGAGCGGTCTGCGTTCCGCGGTGATCGGCGAATGCGGCAAGGCCGCACTCGAGCTTCCGGCCATCTGGCTGCGCCCGCATGCGCACGCGGTGGAACGGGTGGTCGAAGTCCATGGATGGGAACACGTCGAGGTCGCGGCACGCCTCGGCAAAGGCCTGATGATCGTGACGCCGCACCTGGGTTGCTGGGAAATGGTCGGCCAGTACGTCAGCAGTCGCATTCCGATGACCGCGATGTACAGCCCGCCCAAGCTGCGTTCGTTCGAGTCCCTGATGCGGGTGGGGCGCGAACGGGGCGGCGCGATGACCAGCGTTCCCGCCGACTTGCGCGGCGTGCGCGCCATGCTCAAGGCTCTCAAGCGTGGCGAGGCGATAGGCCTGCTGCCCGACCAGGTGCCGGGCACCGGCGAGGGCGAGTGGGTCGAGTTCTTCGGCAGGCCCGCTTACACCATGACGCTGGTGGGAAGACTTGTGGAGCAGACCGGGGTCCCGGTGCTGCTCTGCAGCGCGGAGCGATTGCCTCGCGGCGGGGGCTACCGGTTCAGCGCCGAGCCTTGGGTCGCCTCTGGCGCGGCCGAGTCGCCAGCACGCGCGCTCAACCGCTCGCTGGAGCAGATGATTCGCCGCTGTCCGCAGCAGTACTTGTGGAGCTACAACCGTTACAAGGTTCCGGCGGGCGCTTCGCCGCCCGCGAGGTGATCCCGTGGTCTTGCTGACCCGCTTTGCCGTGGCCTTGCTGTGGGTGCTGCACTTCCTGCCGCTCGCGCTGCTCGCGCTGCTCGGCTCGGCGCTGGGCAGTCTCTTGTATCGGCTCGGGCGCGAACGTCGCAACGTCTGCCTCACCAATCTGGCGCGCTGCTTTCCCGACATGCCGGAAGCCGGGCGGGTCGCGCTTGCCAAGGCGCACTTTCGCGTATTCGGCCGCAGCATTATCGAGCGCCCGATACTGTGGTGGGCGCCGCGCGAGCGCATCATGCGCATGGTGCGGGTCTTCGGGCTGGAGCGTATCCACGCGCAGCGCGGCAAGCCGCTGATACTGCTCGCGCCGCATTTCGTGGGTCTGGATGCCGGCTGCACCCGTCTGACCTGCGAGATCGACATCGCGGGGATGTACTCCCGGCAGAAGGATCCGCTGGTCGATGCATTGCTCCTGCGGGGCCGGACACGCTTCGGGCGACAACGCGCCATTTCGCGGCAGGAGGGCGTGCGTCCCGCGATCTCCGCACTGAAGGAAGGCATCCCGTTCTACTATCTGCCGGACATGGATTACGGTCCGCGCGACACGATCTTCGTGCCGTTCTTCAATGTTCCTGCGGCGACCATCACCGGGCTTTCGCGCCTGACGCAGCTCACCGGTGCGCGCATCCTGCCGTGCGTGACGCGCATGCTTCCCGGCGGCGCCGGTTACGAGTTGCATTGCCTGCCGGTGTGGGAAGATTTTCCGAGCGGCGATGCGGCCGCGGATGCGCGCCGCATGAACGCCTTCATCGAGGAGCGGGTGCGCGAGATGCCCGAGCAGTACTTCTGGGTGCACAAACGCTTCAAGACGCGACCCCCGGGGGAGGCGAAATGGTATTGATTGCTTTGCCGCCGTTGCCTCTCGTTTCGTAACCGGCTCTTACTGGTTGAGCAGCGGAATGCTCTTGTAGTCCGGGGACTTCGGCACCGACTGCAGGTACGCGTGGATGTCGGCGAGGTCGGCGTCCGACAGGATCGTCTTCGAATACGGAGGCATGGCGCCGCTGGTGAAACGCACGAAGGCCGTGAGCGCCTCGGGCGGGAGCGGATTGGGAGCGAGCTTTTTGCCGGCGACGCCTCCCTGCCCCATGTAGCCGTGGCACTGCCAGCAACCGTGCAGCACGAAGGCGGCCTTGCCCTTCTCGGGCGAGCCGGCGGCGAGGGCGTGCGGAGCGGCAAGGATGGCGGCCACGGCCGCGATCGAACGCAAACGCGAAATACGCATGAATATCTCCTTAACGCGGCTGCGTCCAGACGTTGAGCAGGGCCGGCTGGCCCGACTTCACCACCGCGATCGCTTCTTTGAGTGCGGGACCGAGTTGTGCCGGATCCTTGATCGGGCCCTTCGCCCACCAGCCCATCGACTCCGCAAGCTTGTGATACTCGATGTCCGGGTTCTGGATGCTGGTCCCGACCGGGCCCATGTCGCCGCCGAGGTTCGCAACACGATTGCGGAAATTGGACAGGCGCTGCACGTGCATCACCTCCTGATGATAGCCGCGGTTGTTGTGCATCACCGTAAGCAACGGAATCTTGTGCTTGGCCGCCGTCCACAGCACGCCGGGCGCGTACATCAGGTCGCCGTCCGACTGGATGCTGACCGAGAAGCGGCCGAGGTCGCGGTTGGCGAGCGCGGCGCCGACCGATGCCGGCGCGCCGTAGCCCACGCCGTAGCCGCCGGAGCGGCCGAGCCAGTGGTGGTGCTTCTGCATCGGCCAGAGGCGGTTCGGCCAGTTGCTGACATTGCCTTCCGAGACGACCAGCGACCAGTCGAGATCCTTGACTGCTCCATACACCTCCATGACCAGGCGCGCCGTGCTGACCGGGCTCGCATCCCAGGCGACCGCCGCAGCCGCCCGGGTGCGCGCCTTGCCCTCGGCATACGCTTTCCTCGCTGCCTCGCCCCGCTTCTCGATCGCCGCCTTGCGGTCGTTGGGGATCGCGGATTTCACCGCCTCGATCAGCGCAGGCAAGGTCGCTTCCGCATCGCCCGCCATCGGCACGTCGATGACCTGGAAACGCTGGAAGTCCTGATAGTTCGCCTTGGTGTTGAGTTCGACGGAGCTGATGCTGATCAGCTTCGTGTCGGGCTTGATCCGCGTCGAGTTGGTGCCTATGCCGTCGTTCACGCCGTTGTCGGTGTAGGCGTTCACCGTGCCCCAGAAGTCCGAAAGCTCCAGGCCGATGATGACGTCGGCGTTGTTGACGGCCGTTGGCGGCGCGGATAGGTAATGGGTCCTCGGGAAGTTCATCCGGCCGCCCTGGTCGATGACCCGGGCCTGCAGCAGCTCTGCGAGCTGCACCAGGAGCGCGACGCCGTTCGGCGTGCGCGCCGCGCGATCGGCGACGATCACGGGATTCTGCGCGTTCGCGAGCAGCCGCGCCGCTTCCTTCACGGCGCCCGAGTCGCCCTGCGGCGGCGCCATCGGCACGTAGCGCGGGATGTACGGCTTTTCACCGCCATGCTCCCTCATCGGCTCCTGCTGCAGACCTGCGTCGAGCGAGATCATCACCGGCCCGTACGGCGGCGTCATCGCGACCTTGTAGGCGCGCACGAACGACTGAGCGAAGTGCTGCAGCGAGACCGGCGTGTCGTCCCACTTGGTGAAGTCGCGCACCAGCGCGTTGATGTCCTGCGCGGAGTGGAAGGTCGGCACGCCCGGCGGCCGGTGCGCGGCATCCATATCGTTGCCGCCGACGACGATCACCGGCACGCGATCGCACCACGCGTTGTAGATCCCCATGCTGGCGTGCTGCAGGCCGACCGTGCCGTGGCAGAGCGTCATCAGCGGCTTGCCGGCGACCTTGTAGTAGCCGTGCGCCATGGCGACCGCGGATTCCTCGTGCATGCAGCTGACGAACTCCGGCATCTTGTTGCCGCCGTAGTTGATCAGCGACTCGTGGATGGCGCGATAACTGGAGGCGCAGTTCGCCGGCAGGTACTTGATGTCGAGCGACTTGATGACATCGACCATGAAGTCGGAGCCGGGGACGCCTTTGACGCGCGCGAGTTCCCGTGGCGTTCCGGTCTCGGCTGCGGCGACCTTTGCCGAAGGCGGCAGCGCGGACGGTGCACGCGGCGTGTTCTGCGCGACAACATCGGCGGCGCGCGCCGAAGTCACTGCGGTCGCGGCGCCGGCCGCGATCACCCCGGTAAGAAACTGCCTGCGATCTACCTTTGGACTCGTATCCTTGCGTGCCATCGTTTTCTCCTCTTGGGCTGGAATATCAACGACAACCCGCCGCACGCCTGTGCTCAAGCGGTGCGTCATTCTAGTGGTTCTAATCGAGGGCGGGTACTCCCAGTGATTGTGGGTATCGTTGCGGGTATCACCGAAACAGAATTGCGAGCATGTATAGTGGAAGCAACCAGTTAGAGCACTTATGCGACTCAAGTTCACCAAGATGCAGGGGGCCGGAAACGATTTTGTCGTGCTGGATGGCTTTAGCCGGGCCATTGAGGTCACGCCGCAGCTAGCAAGGCGGCTCGCGGACCGCCACTTCGGCGTCGGCTGCGACCAGATTCTCCTGGTCGAAAGGGCGCAGCGCGACGATGCAGATTTCCGCTACCGCATCTGGAACGGCGACGGCGGCGAAGTCGAGCAGTGCGGCAACGGTGCGCGCTGTTTCGTGCGCTTCGTTCACGACAAGGGCCTTACGAAGAAGAGCGAAATCCGCGTCGAGACGCTCTCGGGGGTCATCGTCCCGCGCCTGGAGTCCGACGGACAGGTGACGGTCGACATGGGGATCCCGATTTTCGAGCCGGAGCGCGTGCCCTTCGACGCGCACGGAATCGAGCCGCTCCAGGGCGGCAAACGCTGGCCGCTCGAGCTTGCGGGACGCCGGGTACAGGTCGCGGTACTCTCCATGGGCAATCCGCACGCGGTGCAGGCGGTGGCGGAGGTCGACTCGGCACCGGTGGCGAGCGAGGGTCCCTTGATCGAATGCCATCCGCGCTTTCCGAAGCGGGTGAATGCCGGGTACGCGCAGGCACTGGACCGCGGGAACATCCGGCTGCGGGTGTGGGAGCGCGGCGCCGGCGAAACCCTCGCCTGCGGAACCGGGGCCTGCGCCGCGGTCGTCGCGGGAATCCGGGAGGGTCGGCTGGATGAAACCGTTCGCGTCGTAACGCGCGGCGGGGAATTGACGATACGCTGGTCGGGCGGGGAGAATCCCGTCTGGATGACGGGACCCGCCGTCACCGTGTTCGAAGGGGAGATCGAATTTGAAAGCTGACGACGTCGCGCGTTTCCTCCGGGAAAATCCGGTCTTTTTCGAGCAGTACGCCGACACGCTCGCCGAGATCTACATTCCCCATCCTCACGGCGGGCGCGCGATTCCGCTGTCCGACCGTCAGGTCCTGTCGCTGCGCGAAAAAAACCGTTCGCTCGAGTCGCGGCTCGGCGAACTGCTGCAGATCGGCGAGGAAAACGACGCGATCGGCGAGAAGATGCATCGCCTGTGCCTGGCGATGCTCTCCGCGACGGACCCCAACAGCCTGCTCACCGTGCTCTATCTGCACTTGCGCGAGGATTTCGCCGTCCCGCATTCGGCGCTCAGGATCTGGGGCAGGGCAGGGGAAGGCACGGAGTTCCACGTCGTCGACGAGGAGCTGAAACGCTATGCGGCGGCTCTCGCTCACCCCTACTGCGGACCGAGTGGAAACGCGCAGGCCGCCGACTGGTTCGGCGAAGGTGCCGCGCACGTTCGCTCGGCGGCGCACATGGCGCTGCGCGACAAGGAATGCTTCGGCATGCTGGCGCTGGGAAGCGAGGATGCAGCGCGCTTCTATCCGGAAATGGGCACCCTCTATCTCACGCGCCTCGGGGAAATGGTGAGCGCCGCGCTGATGCGGTTCCTGTAGGGCCCGGACACGGGGATGCGCACCGACGATCCCCTCCAGCTGCTTGCCGGGTATCTCGATCAGCTCGCGCACCAGCGGCGCCTGAGCGCCGGGACCACGCGCAACTACCGGCGCGCCGTCGAGGAGTTGTTTGCGCTCAACCCGGGCGTGCCCCTCGAGAATTTCGATGCGGGACGCATCCGGCGGAGCGTATCGCAGGTGCACGCGCGCGGCATTTCGGGGCGGACGATCGCTTACACGATCTCGGGCTGGCGCGGATTCTTCCACTGGCTCGTCAGACATCGAGGGTTTCCGCACAACCCCTGCGTGGGCATACGGCCACCCAAGAGCCCCAAGGCCCTGCCCAAGGCATTGTCGCCGGATGCACTGGCCCAACTGCTCGACGCCGCGGCCGAAGGGCCGGCGCAGGTGCGCGACAAGGCCATGTTCGAGTTGTTCTACTCTTCCGGGCTGCGGCTTGCGGAACTGGTGGGTCTCGACCTGGCCGAGGGCGCGGAGCTGTTGCGGCAGGCGGAAGTGACCGTGACCGGCAAAGGCGGCAAGACCCGCAGCGTGCCGGTGGGAAGGCGTGCGTGCGTGGCCCTGGCGGCGTGGCTGGAGGTGCGCGGGTCGATTGCGCCCCCCGCCGAACCTGCGCTCTTCGTGGGCGCGCGCGGCGCGCGCATCGCTGCCAGTTCGGTGCGCCGGGCGCTCGACTTGTGGGCGCGGCGCCTGGGACTGCCCCAGCACGTCCACCCGCACATGCTGCGCCACTCCTTCGCGACGCATCTGCTGCAGTCCTCCGGCGACCTGCGCGCGGTGCAGGAAATGCTGGGACACTCGAGCATCTCGACCACGCAGGTATATACGCATCTTGACTTCCAGCACCTCGCGAGAGCGTACGACGCCGCGCACCCGCGCGCGAGAAGAAAAGCCCCGGCCGCGGTGAAGAAGCCTTGAGCGAAACGCCTGCCGCGGGCGCTCCGGCGCCGCGCGAACTGTTCCTGCGGTTCACGCAGGTCTCGCTGTCGGGGTTCGGCGGCGTGATGCCGTTTGCGCGGAGGATGCTGGTCGAAGAGCGTCACTGGCTGAGCGCAGAGGAGTTCGCCGATCTCCTCAGCCTGTGCCAGCTGCTGCCCGGGCCGAACATCGTGAACGTCTCGGTTTGCGTAGGGGCGCGCTTCCATGGTGTCCGCGGGGCGCTCGCGGCTTTCGCCGGCCTGATGTCGGCCCCGTTCGTGATCGTCCTCGCGCTCGGCACGCTCTACACCCAGTATGGCCATCTGCCCGCGGTGTCGGCAGTGTTTCGCGGCGTATCGGCGGCGGCCGCCGGACTGGTGGTTGCGATGGCATTAAAGATGTCGGCGAGCAGACGCCTGCGTTCGGCGATGGCCGGGTTCGCGGTGGCCACCTTTCTGGGCATCGCGCTCATGCGCCTTCCCCTGGTGGTTTTCCTGCTCGGTGCCGCACCCTTGAGCATCGCAGCGGCAATGTGGAGGGCCAGGTGAACTGGGAAGTTCTCACGCAACTGGCGGCCGATTTCTCCGTCCTCTCGCTCATCGCCGTCGGCGGCGCGATCACCGTGCTGCCCGAAATGCACCGCAGCGTCGTCGACGTGCACGGCTGGATGAGCGGGGCGCAGTTCGCCGAGCTGTTCGCGCTCGCCCAGGCCTCACCCGGACCCAATATCCTCGTGGTCAGCCTGATCGGCTGGAAAGTCGCGGGTGTGGCGGGAGCGATCGTCGCCACGGCGGCCATGTGCGGGCCGTCGTGCGTCCTGGCGTTCGCGGTCTCGCGAGTCTGGCAGCGCTTTCGCGGTTCGCGCTGGCGAGCGGCGGTGGAGGACGGACTCGTTCCAGTCACGGTGGGACTGATGCTCGCGGGCGGCTACCTGATTACACTCTCGGCCGACGCCTCGATCGCGGCCTTTGCCATAACGGCGGTGACGGCCGCCGCGGTCCTGTCCACGCGGATCCATCCTCTGTGGTGTTTTGCCGCGGCCGGATTGATGGGTCTGGTGGGCTGGGTCTAAAAGCGCAGCCGGCGCTCGCGAAAACTCCGGATGCGCGGTCCAACACTCGAACTCAAGCGCGGCAGGGAGCGTTCCCTGGTGCGGCGCCATCCCTGGATATTCTCCGGTGCGGTCGAAAGAATCCACGGTTCTCCCCAGGTCGGGGATACGCTCGCCGTTTGCGCCGCCGACGGTGCGTTCCTCGCCTGGGCGGCATACAGCCCCGCTTCGCAGATTCGCGCGCGCGTCTGGAGTTTCGATGAGGAGTGTCCCCCCGGTCCCGAGCTGTTCGAAGCGAAGATCGCCGCGGCGCTGGAACTGCGGCGCCGGGCGGTTCCGGCGCCGGCGAGCGACGCACTGCGTCTGATCCATGCCGAATCGGACGGGCTGCCCGGGTTTGTGGTGGATCGCTACGCGGAGGTGCTGGTGGTCCAATTGCTCTCGGCAGGGAGCGAGCGCTGGCGCGAGACGCTGATCGGGATCGTGCGGGAGCAAAGCGGCTGCACCGGAATCTACGAGCGCTCCGACACCGACGCACGAGCGCTCGAAGGCCTCGCCTCGCGCAGCGGGTGGATCGCACCAGCGGCGTCCGGCGGTTTGGTGCGCATCCTCGAGAACGGGATTCGTTACGAAGTCGACGTCGCCGGCGGTCAAAAGACCGGGTTCTTCCTCGACCAGCGCGACAATCGCGCGCGCGTCATGCGCCTCGCCGCCGGCAGGGAAGTGCTCAACTGTTTCTGCTATACCGGTGGATTCACCCTCGCCGCGCTGGCAGGCGGCGCGAGCTCGGTGCTGTCGATCGACTCGTCCGGCGCGGCGCTCGACCGCGCACGGTGCAACCTCGATCTGAACGCGATGGACGCGGGCCGCGCCGCCTGGCTGGACGCGGACGTTTTCGGAGCACTGCGCAAGCTCCGCGCCGAGGAACGGGTATTCGACCTGATCGTTCTCGATCCGCCGAAGTTCGCGCCGACGCCAAAGGACGCGCCGCGCGCCGCGCGCGGCTACAAGGATATCAATCTCAACGCGCTCAGGCTCCTCAAGCCCGGCGGGCTGCTCGCGACTTTCTCGTGCTCCGGGGGCGTTTCACCCGAACTCTTCCAGAAGATCGTTGCCGGGGCTGCCGCCGATGCGGGCGTGTCGCTCCTCCTGCGCGAGCGTTTTGCCGCCGCGCCGGATCATCCGGTACTGATCGATTTTCCGGAGGGCGAGTACCTGAAGGGGCTGCTCCTGGAGCGGCGTTAGCCTCGCCGCCGGCCGCGGGCTGCACGATATTCACGATCGCCGCAGGCACCGGGTTGCGTTGTCATGCTGGTCGTGCTGTAATGCGCCCTTTTTTCAGGTAGCCAGTGTCCTATTGGCCAGCCTGAACGCGGGGCGCCAGTCCCGGCTGTTTCGCGGCAAAGCCAGCCGCGGTTTCCCGGGGGCGGCGGATCGACGCGGCAGGTGTCAGGAGATTGATTTGGCGGCACAGGAAAACATGGTCCCGGTGACCATACTCACGGGGTTCCTCGGCAGCGGCAAGACGACGCTGGTGAACCGGATCCTCAAGGAACAGCACGGCCACCGCATTGCCGTGATCGAAAACGAATTCGGCGAGGCGGGGGTGGACAACGATATTCTGCTCAACGACTCCGAAGAGCAGATCATCGAGATGAACAACGGCTGCGTCTGCTGCACGGTCCGGGGCGACCTTATCCGCATACTCGGTGACTTGCGCGAGCGGCGTGATACTGGAAAGCTCGATTTCGAGCGCGTCATCATCGAGACCACCGGCATGGCGGACCCGGGACCCGTGGCACAGACTTTCTTCATCGACGAGAAACTCGGCAATTACTATCTGCTGGACAGCGTCATCACCATGGTGGACGCCAAGCATGCGGCGAAGCAGCTTGACGAGTTCCGCGAGGCCCAGGAGCAGGTCGGGTTCGCCGACCGCATTCTGCTGTCCAAGACCGACCTGGTTTCGGAAGCGGAGCAGGAGCAACTGCGGCGGCGCCTGGTGAAGATGAACCCTCGCGCACCGATCCGGGCGGCGAATTTCGGCAACGCGCCGATCGAGGACATTCTCGACATCCGGGGCTTCAACCTGAACGCAGCCCTCGAGATCGATCCGGAATTCCTCGAGGAGGGCGAGCACGAGCACGACGAGCACGTCAGCTCTTTCGTGTTCCGCTCCGACAAGCCGTTCGATTCCGCCAAGCTCGAGGAATTCCTGTCCGGGGTGTCGCAGATCTACGGCCCGGACATGCTGCGCTACAAGGGCATACTCTTCACGAAGGGCAACACGCATCGGGTGGTGTTTCAGGGCGTGCACATGCTCATGGGCGGCGATCTGGGTCGTGCCTGGGGCAAGGACGAAAAACGCTCAAGCACGATGGTCTTCATCGGCAGGAATCTGCCACGAGATCTCTTTATCAAGGGGCTGGAACAATGTTTGGTGCAAAAGCAGCAGTAAAGAAACTGGCGGCGAAGGCCGTCAAGGCGGTCGAGGAACGGCCGGTCAAGAAAAGCGGCCTCAGCGAATCCGAATTGCTGCGGGCGCCGGCGGCGCAGTACATGAGCGCCGAGCAGCTCGCGTTTTTCCGCGAACGCCTGATCGAGATGCAGAAGGAACTGTTGGAGAAGGCGGATCTGACTTCAGAGCACCTGCGCGAGCACGAGCTGGAGGCCGATCCCACCGACCAGGCGACGATCGAGGAAGAGTACGCGCTGGAACTGCGCGCGCGCGAGCGCGAGCGCAAGCTCCTGAAGAAGATCGACGAGTCGCTGCGCCGCATCGACGAGGGCAGCTACGGCTACTGCGAAGAGACCGGCGAACCGATCGGCGTACCGCG
>JBGPTG010000018.1:0-19777 GCA_041490545.1 Gammaproteobacteria bacterium | reverse complement strand
GTGGTGCGCGAGGACGCGCACCTGCTCTACGGGTTTGCGAGCGACGCCGAGCGCCGCGTATTCCGGCAGCTGCTGAAGATCAGCGGCGTAGGCGCGCGCACCGCGCTCGCGGTGCTCTCGGGGATGAGCGTCGCCGAGCTGGCGCAGACGGTCGCCGCGCAGGAGCCCGGGCGCCTGGTCAGGATCCCCGGCATCGGCAAGAAAACCGCGGAGCGGCTGCTGCTCGAATTGAAGGGCAAGCTCGGCGAAGACGTGCTCGGCGGCATCGCCCTGCATCGGCCCAGGCCCGCCGCCAGCGACGTGACCCATGCGTTGCTCGCGCTCGGCTACAGCGACAAGGAGGCACAAGGGGCGGTAAAGCACCTTCCCGAAGGGCTGTCGGTCTCGGAAGGCATTCGCCAGGCGCTGAAGTCGCTGGCGAAGAGCTAGGGAAGTTCTGATTAACGTCATGCCCGCGAAAGCGGGCATCCAGCGAAGCGGCTGAAATTCCTGGATTCCCGCTTACGCGGGAATGACGAAATTTCTTACTCAGCCACTGCCAAAGTCAGCCGCTACCAAAGTAAAAGATAACGTCCTATCTTTTACTTGGATTTCGACAAGTAAAGCAGCCTTTACCACCGGGCCGACGGCCGCGGTTAAGATAGCGCATGGCCGTTGAAACCGATCGCCTGATCTCCGCTGCCCCGACCTCGCCGCAGGAAGAGGCGTTCGAGCGGGCGTTGCGGCCGAAATCCCTTTCCGAATACATCGGTCAGGAAAAAATCCGCGGACAGTTCTCGATATTCATCGAGGCCGCGCGCAATCGCAAGGAAGCGCTCGACCACGTGCTTCTCTTCGGGCCGCCGGGGCTGGGCAAGACGACGCTCGCGCACATCATTGCGCGCGAGATGGGCGTGAACCTGCGCCAGACCTCGGGACCCGTGCTCGAGCGCCAGGGCGACCTCGCCGCGATCCTCACCAATCTCGAGCCGAACGACGTGCTTTTCATCGACGAGATTCACCGCCTCGCGCCCGTGGTCGAGGAAATCCTCTACCCGGCGCTCGAGGATTACCAGATCGACATCATGATCGGCGAGGGTCCGGCGGCGCGCTCGGTGAAGCTCGATCTGCCGCCGTTCACGCTGGTGGGCGCGACCACCCGCGCGGGAATGCTCACCAACCCCTTGCGCGACCGCTTCGGCATCGTCGCGCGGCTGGAGTTTTATACGGACGCCGAGTTGCAGAAGATCGTCAACCGTTCCGCGGTGCTCCTCAAAGTGGAAGTCGCTGCCGAAGGCGCGCTCGAAATCGCGAAACGCTCGCGCGGCACCCCGCGGGTCTCGAACCGGCTGCTTCGCCGCGTTCGCGATTTTGCGCAGGTGCGCGCAAAGGGCGCGATCACGCGCGAGGTCGCCGATGCGGCGCTGAAAATGCTCGACGTGGACGTGCTGGGCCTGGACCTGATGGACAGGAAACTTCTTTTGGCGGTCATCGAAAAATTTTCAGGCGGCCCGGTGGGCCTGGAAAACCTCGCACATGCGATCGGCGAAGAAGCCGACACGATCGAGGACGTAATCGAGCCGTATTTGATCCAGCAGGGCTACCTGCAGCGCACCCAGCGCGGACGCGTCGCGACGGTGTCCGCCTATCGCCACCTCGGGCTTGCGGTGCCGAAGTCAAGCGGACCGGGCGAGCTGTTCGGGCAATGACGGCGCACGCCGGCAGCGAGCCGTTCTCGTGGCCGATGCGCGTCTATTATCAGCACACCGACGCAGGCGGCATGGTGTTCCATGCGAACTACCTTTCCTTCATGGAGTGCGCGCGCACCGAACTGCTGCAATCGGCCGGCTTCGATCTCGGGGAACTCGCGCGCCGCGACCATGTCCTGTTTGTGGTGCATTCCGCGCAAATCACCTACCATAAGCCGGCGCTGCTCAATGACGCGCTCACGGTGACCGCGAAGGTGGCGCGAGTCGGCCGGGCACGCCTGGAATTCGAGCAGTCGGTGCGGCGCGGCGAGGAAGTCCTGGCGAGCGCGCGGCTGACGCTGGCGTGCGTCAGCGCGACAAGCCACCGGCTCGTCCCGGTACCCGAGCCCATCCGAAAAAAACTAGAGGACACACAATGAACGCCACGCAGGACCTTTCGATTCTCGCGATGATGCTCAACGCGAGCCTGGTGGTGCAGCTGGTGCTGCTGCTGCTGCTCGTCGTCTCGTTCATGTCCTGGTATTTCATCTTCCTCAAGGCCTTCTCGATCCGCCGCGCCGAGCAAAAGACCGAGCATTTCGAGCGCGAGTTCTGGAGCGGCTCGGATCTGGCGGCGCTCTACCACAGCGCGGTGAACCACCGGCACTCGACCGGCAGCCTCGAGCGCATCTTCGAGGCCGGGTTCCGCGAATTCGCCAAGCTGAAGAGCCCCAAGGGCGGGGTCACCGATCAGAGCATCATGGTCGACGGCGCGCGCCGCGCGATGCGCGCCACCTGCCAGCGCGAGATGGATCATCTGGAGGCGCACCTGGCGTTCCTCGCCTCGGTGGGCTCGGTGAGCCCCTACGTCGGCCTGCTCGGCACCGTGTGGGGCATCATGCATTCGTTCCGCGGCCTCGCCAACATGGCGCAGGCGACGCTCGCCGCGGTCGCTCCCGGCATCGCCGAGGCCCTTGTCGCGACGGCGATCGGCCTGTTCGCGGCGATCCCGGCGGTGGTCGCGTACAACCGCTTTTCGCACGGCGTCGACCGTCTCGCGGTGCGTTTCGAGAGCTTCATGGAGGAGTTTTCCAACATCCTGCAGCGGCAGACACCGGCCAAACCCTCATGAAGACCCGCCGCCTCATGAATCAGATCAACGTCGTCCCGTACGTCGACGTCATGCTGGTGCTCCTCGTGATATTCATGATCACCGCGCCGCTGGTGACGCCCGCCGTGGTCGAGTTGCCGAGCGTCGGCAAGTCCTCGGCGCCGCCGGCGATGCCCCTGGAAGTGGTCATACGCCGCGACCAGTCGCTGCTCCTGCGCGAGCGCGACCGCGGCAAATCCGACGAGCGCGCGGTCTCGAATGCGCAGCTCGTCGCGGCGCTGCGCGAGCGGCAGAAGCGCAATCCCGATCAGCCCGTGGTGATCTCCGCCGACAAGGACGTGCGCTACGAAGCGGTGCTCAAGGTAATGGATGAGCTGCAGCGGCAGAACATCCGCCGCGTCGGCCTGATGGTCAAGCCCGCCACGGGGTCGTAGCGAGGCGCCGTGGACATCGCTCTTTCACGCGAGGAACCGGGCGGCACCGGCGCCGCGATCCTTTCGCTCCTGGTGCACGCGGTGCTCTTCACGGTGCTCGTCTTCGGATTGCAATGGCAGTCGAAGCACCCCGACGCGGTCGTGGTCGAGCTCTGGTCGGAGCTTCCGGCGTTCGAACCGCCTCCGGCCGCGCCGCCCAAGCCCGAGGTCAAGCCCGCGCCGAAACCGCAAGCCCCGCCCAGGGTCGAGGCCAAACCGTCCAAGCCCGACATCGCGCTCGAGCGTGAAAAGAAAGCCGAGAAGAAAAAGAAGGAAGAGCCGCCGCTCAAGTTCGACAATACCCAGCGCATCCGCGAGCAGCTCGCGCAGGAACAGCAGGAATTCCGCAGTCGCGAGCGGCAGGATGTCCTGAAGCAGTTCGCCCAGCCGCAGGCCGCGGCTCCGTCGGCCGACGCCGGCTACACCGACAAGATCCGCACCAGGATCAAGCTGAACATCGTCGTTCCGCACGACATCAAGGGCAACCCGGAGGCGATTTTCGACGTCGTGCAACTCCCGACGGGCGAAGTGATTTCCGCGAAGCTGCGGACCTCGAGCGGCCACCGCCCCTACGACGATGCGGTGGAGCGCGCGATTCTCAAAAGCTCGCCGCTGCCCAGGCCCGACCGGCCGGAGCAGTTCAAGCGAGAGCTGCAGCTCAAGTTCCGGCCGCGGGAGTAAAGGGGATGGATGATGACGGTATACTGGCCGCCGGGACGCTGACGAAAGGGACAGACCGGAAGCATGCAGAAACTCGCGACAGTACTTGAGGCACTCGTTTTCGTTGCGGCGCTCGTGTTCGCCGCCGCGCCGGCCCGCGCCCAGCTCACCATCGAGATCACCGGGGGCGGGGCCAACCAGATTCCCATCGCGATCCTGCCGTTCGTCGGCGAGGCGGTGCTGCCGCAGAGCATCACCGAGATCGTCGAGCACGACCTCTCGCGCAGCGGCCGCTTTCGCACGCTCTTCGTCGGCGGCATCGCTCCGCTGCCCACCGAATCCTCGCAGGTGAATTTCGCCGAATGGAAAAGCCGTCTCGCCGATGCGCTCGTGATCGGACAGACGCAGCGGCTCCCCGACGGACGCTTCGAGGTGCGCTTTCGCCTGATCGATGTGCCGAAACAGACGCAGATCGGCGGCGTTGCCTTCACGCTGACCGCCGCCCAGGTGCGCCTCACCGCGCACAAGATCGCCGATTTCATCCACGAGAAGCTGATCGGCGAGCGGGGCGTCTTCAGCACGCGGATCGCCTACGTGGTCAAGCAGGGCAGCCGTTTCGAACTGCGCATCGCCGACGCCGACGGCCAGGGGGCGCAGTCGATCCTCATCTCGCCGGAGCCGATTATTTCGCCCGCCTGGTCTCCCGACGGAACGCGCATGGCCTACGTTTCGTTTCAGCAGAAAAAGCCGGTGGTGTTCGTGCAGAGCCTTCTCGCAAGCCGCCAGCCCGCTCCGGTGGCGAACTACCGGGGGTCGAACAGCGCTCCGGCATGGTCCCCGGACGGCAAGCAGCTCGCCGTGGTACTCACCAAGGACGGCACCTCGCAGGTCTATTTCATGAACCCCGACGGCACCAATCCGAGGCGTATGACCGTTTCCGCGGCGATCGATACGGAACCATTCTTCACTCCGGACGGTCAATCCCTCTATTTCACCTCCGACAGGGGGGGGAGCCCGCAGATCTACCGGATGCCCGTATCCGGAGGCGAGCCGGTGCGCGTGACCTTTGATGGAGACTACAATGTATCCCCGCGCATCAGCCCGGACGGAAAGATGCTCGCTTACATAGCCCGCAACAGCGGACGCTTCCAGCTCATGGGCATGGATCTCGAAACGCGGCAGGCGCAGCCGCTCACCGAAGGCCCGAGCGACGAATCGCCGAGTTTCGCGCCGAACGGGCGCATCATTTTGTATGCGTCCGACGCCGACAACCGCGGCGTGCTCGCCGCCGTGTCGAGCGACGGCCGCGTCAGGCAGCGCCTGTCGGTGCAGGCGGCCGACGTGCGCGAGCCGTCCTGGGGTCCATTTACCAGTAACTAAGAACCAAGAGGCCGTTTCAGAATTATGGCCGCCGACTTAGGGGAGTATGAGGGGCTGTGCCCCTCATTTTGAAACCGGTTCTAAAGAGGAGATCATCATGACCAAGGCACTTTTCCCCGCGCTGTTTCTGGCGCTCTTGTACGGCTGCGCGAGTGCGCCCACCGAAGAAGTCAAACCCGCCGATGCACCCAGGCCGGGCGCCGGGCTTCCCGTTGCGCCGCCGACGGCGGCCCGCCCGACCCAGCCCGGCGGCGTCCAGTCGGGTCCCTTGTCCGGGGGGCTGAAGGATGCCGGCAGCCTGCTGTCGAAGCGCTCGGTGTTCTACGAGTACGACCGCTCCGACATCAGGGATGAATTCCGGCCGGTCCTGCAGGCGCATGGCAAATACCTCGCGGAAAACCGCGGCAAGAAGATGCTGGTCCAGGGCAATTGCGACGAGCGCGGCAGCCGCGAGTACAACGTCGCGCTCGGGCAACGGCGCGCCGAAGGCGTCAAGCGCACGCTGGTGCTGATGGGCGCCGCCGACGCGCAGATCGAAGCGGTCAGTCTCGGCGAGGAAAAGCCGCGCTGCACCGACCACGGCGAAGCGTGCTGGTCGCAGAACCGCCGCGGCGACATGCTGTATGGCGGCGAATACTGATCGGCTGGCGGTGCGCTCGATCCCCGCAACGGTTCCTCCGGCGGAGTGCCGGAGGAGTTCACGCGTCGCTTGCGCCCGGCCGGCGAGCCGGGCATCGCGGCGGGCGTCGTTGCTGTTATTGGCGGCGGTGTTCCTCGCTCCGCTCCTCGCGCACGCGGCGCTGTTCGACGACGAAGAGGCGCGGCGCCAGATCGTCCGCCTGCGCGCGCAGATCGAAACGAGCCAGAAAGCCGTCGACGAGCGCCTCGCGGCGATCGACACCCGGCTGGGGCAGATGGATTCCTCTGGCCAGAACCGCGCGGTGGATCTTTCACAGCTGCTCGAGTCGCTGCGTCAGGACATGGCGAAACTGCGCGGGCAGATCGAGGTGCTCGCCAACCAGACCGAGAACACCGAGCGCCGGCAGAAGGATCTCTACGTCGATCTGGACACGCGGCTGAGGAAACTGGAGCAGACGCAGACCCAGCTGCAGGACAAGGTGAGCCAGGGCGAGCGCAATGCGGCGGCGGAAAAGCAGGCGTACGAGACCGCGCTCAACCAGTTCAAGCTGGGCAACTACCAGCTCTCGATCACCAGTTTCCAGAATTTCATGGCCAGCTTCGCCGGGAGCGACCTCCTGCCTTCGGCGCAGTACTGGATCGGCAACGCTCACTATGCGATGCGCGACTACAAGTCGGCGATTGCCGCCCAGCAGAAGGTGGTGAAGACCTGGCCGGAGAATTCCAAGGCGCCCGATGCGCTGCTCAACATCGGCAGTTCCCAGGCGGAGCTGGGCGACAGCGCCGCGGCGCGCGAAACCCTGCGCGCTCTGGTGAAGAAGTACCCCTCCAGCCCGGCCGCCGAGCAGGCGAAGCAACGCCTCGCGCGGAAGTAGAAGCAACGCTTCGCGCGCAAGTAGAAGCAGCGCTTCGCGCAAGAGTCGTAAGAGCGGAGCAGAATGCCGTCATGCCCGCGCAAGCGGGCATCCAGAAGCTCTGGGTTCCCGCTTGCGCGGGAACGACGCAAGCTTGAACGTCGCGCGGAACCCCCTGTGACCGAACCCAACCCCGCCAGCCTCGCCTCCGCCGTCGTGTGGGGCTCGTTCGCCCTTGCCTTTGTCTTTGGCGCGGTCGGCAACAAGACCAGCTTCTGCACCATGGGCGCCGTGTCGGACGTCGTCAACATGGGCGACTGGAACCGCATGCGCATGTGGCTGCTCGCCATCGCGGTCGCCGTGGCGGGCGCCACCGGACTGCAGCTCGCCGGCCTCATCGACGTGTCGAAGTCGATCTACGCCGCGCCCAATTTCACCTGGCTCTCGTACCTCTTCGGCGGATTGCTGTTCGGCGTGGGCATGACGCTCGGGTCCGGCTGCGGCTCGAAGACGCTCATCCGCATCGGCACCGGCAACCTGAAGTCGCTCGTCGTCGCCCTGGTCCTCGCCGTTTTCGCCTACATGACGCTGAAGGGAATCCTCGGCGTGTTTCGCGTCGCGGCGATCGACGCGGTGAGCGCCAGGTTCGCCACCGGGCAGGACCTGCCGTCCCTGCTCGCCGCGCCGCTCGGTGTCGGGAGGAAGGCGCTGCTCGCCTCGCTCGGCGCGGCGATCGCGGGCGGGCTGCTCTTTTTCGTGTTCAAGGCGCGCGAGTTCCGCACCTTCGACAACGTTCTCGGCGGCCTGGTCGTGGGTCTGGTGGTGGTCGGCGGCTGGTACCTCACAGGCGACATCGGCCACCTCGCCGAGGACCCGTCCACGCTCGAGGAGAGATTCCTCGCCACCAATTCCGGGCGCATGGAGTCGCTTTCCTTCGTCGGGCCGCAGGCCTACACGCTGGAGCTCTTGCTCCTGTGGAGCGACAAGAGCCGCGTCGCGACCTTCGGCATCGCCGCCGTGCTCGGCATGTTCGCCGGCTCGCTCGCCTGGTCGCTCGCCACCCGGTCGTTTCGCCTGGAGAGTTTTCGCGACGCCGGCGACCTGATCCAGCACCTCGCCGGCGGGGCGCTGATGGGTTTCGGCGGCGTGCTCGCGCTCGGCTGCACCATCGGCCAGGGCATCTCGGGCGTCTCGACGCTCGCGCTCGGTTCCTTTCTCGCCCTCTTCGCGACGATCGCCGGCGCCGCCGTCACCATGAAGATCCAGTACTGGCGGCTGATGAAGCAGGCGTGACCGCCGCTGGTTTCGGCGCGATCGCCGGTAATTTCGTCGACGGCGCCCCCGGTACCTTCGCGGTCGGGGAAAGGCTGGCACGTCGCTTGCTGTAACAAAAGGCAAGCAAGCTTCTTGCTGGAGGCAATCATGGGTACGCTTGAAGAACTGAAAGTCATGAATGACGGTCGCTCGGCGGCATTCGTCAGCGGCTTAACCGACGGAAGGTCCGCCCGCGCGCGAGACGAGGTGCTGTCCCCCTACCAACACGTCGGAATGGACGACTACGCCAACGGGTTCCGCACCGGGTTCTTCAACCGCGTGGTGCCACCGCGAGCGGCCGGCGCGGTGACTCACCGGGCGATGGGGGAATAGTCGGCGTTTCGCCGTTAGTGCGGGAAATTCGACACCGCTTCCGACAGTTTGGCGGCCAACCCCCGCCGAACTCGCTTGCTCCCGGGAATGCGCGGAACGATCGCAGGTTATTTCGTTGACGGAGTGGCGGCAGAAATAATAGAATGCCGCTCCTTTTCGGGTCGTTAGCTCAGCTGGTAGAGCAGCGGACTTTTAATCCGTTGGTCGGCGGTTCGAATCCGCCACGGCCTACCAGATATATGCAAGTCACTCGGGCTCGATGCCCGCCGCCCTGACGATCGGTCCCCACTTGGCGATTTCCGCGACGACGACTTTGGCGAAGCTCTCCGGCGAGCCGGGGTAGGGCTCGGCCCCAAGCTTGTTGAGGAATTCGCGCGCCGTGCCTGTTCCCATGACGGTGTTGCACAGTTCGGCGAAGCGTCGCGTGATGTCCATCGGTGCGCCCGCGGGCAGGAACACGCCGAACCAGCTCGACACTTCGTAGCCGGGCACGCCCGACTCCATCATGGTCGGAATTTCGGGCGCGCTGGACAGGCGCTTCGCATTGGTGACGGCGAGCGCGCGCAACTTGCCCGATTTCGCGGTCGGCAGGCCCAGCGTCGCATCGGCGAACATGAAATGGATGTTGCCGGCGAGCATGTCGGCAATCGCCTGCGGCACGCCCTTGTAGGGCACGTGCACCGCGTCGAAGCCGGCGATCTGGCGGTACCACTCCGCCGCCACGCGGCCCGAGGCGTTGCCGCTGGCGTACGCGAGCTTGCCCGGTCTTTCCTTGAGATAGGCGGTCAGTTCGGCGACCGATGTCACCGGCACCGTCCGGGGATTGACGACCAGCACGAAGCCCAGCGTCAGCAGCGTGGTGACCGGCTGGAAGTCCTTGACCGGATCGAAGCCGAGCGACTTGAACATGTGCGGGTTGATGCCGTGCGAGGAGTTCGGCGTGAATAGCACCGTGTAGCCGTCGGGCGCCGCGCGGGCGACGTGCCGTGCGGCGAGATTCGCCACCGCGCCCGGCCTGTTCTCGACGATCCACGATTGGCCGGTGCGTTCGCGCAGGCCATCGGCCAGAAAGCGCGCAACGGTGTCGATGCCCGAGCCGGCAGGATAGCCCACCACCATGGTGACGGGCCGCGCCGGCCAGGATTGCGCCTGTGCCCCCGCTGGAACCAGGGCGGACAGGGCGGCTGCGAGCAGTAATGGCGTGAATTGCCTCACCGGAAGCCGCATCATGACAGCATTCCGCCCCGCCATCGGGCCAGCGTACGAGACGCCCGCCACGTGGCCATGGCGGCGATGGTCTCGGCGTGCGGCTCGCCCTGGTTGGGGGGCGTGCAGGCGACAATGCGCTTCACCCCGGCGGTGCGCGCGGTGACGATGCTCATGTGCGCGGAGGCCACCATCGGGTAGCGGCCGCCGGGCACGTAGCAGCCGACGCTTTCCACCGGGATGTTCCTGTGCCCGAGTTTCACCCCGGGCAGCGTCTCGACCTCGATGTCGCGGATCGCCGCGCGCTGGTGCTCGGCGAAGTTGCGGATCTGCGCCTGCGCGAATTTGATGTCGCCGATCGTTCCCGGCGCGACTTTCGCCACGATCGCTTCGATGTCGGCCTTGGAGAGCTTCTTCGGCGTCCACTTGTCGAACTTCTGGGAGTACTCGCGCACCGCCGCGTCGCCGCGCTTTTTCACGGCGGCGAGGATGTCTTCGACGGTCCGGCGCACCTTCTGGTCGATCTCGTCGGTGATGTCTTTCGCGATGCGGCGCTTGAGGTGGGTAGCCATGGAATCCTCGATGATCGGGGTCAGAGCCGCATTTTAGGTCGGCTCCGGCCCCGATTGCAGATTCAGTGCCACGCTTATCGGCCCCCGCGAGCCAACTGCCGGCGAGCCCGCCAAGGGCAGAGGGGACACACCATCATTGACACCATACTGGATAACCGTACAGCCCTGCGCCATAATGGCGCCGTGCAAGCCGAGACCCAGTCCGGCGTCGCCGCGGAATCCGTAGCCGAACCTTCCGCGGCTGCCGCCGTGCTCAACCCTGCGCAGCTCGCCGCCGCGGGCTACGGCACGCGCTCGGCGGCAGGCGCGTGGACCTCGGGCCCGTTGCTTGTGATTGCCGGCGCAGGCACCGGCAAGACCAATACCATCGCCCACCGCGTCGCGCACCTCGTCCTGAACGGCGTCGCCCCCGAGAGAGTCCTGCTCCTCACCTTCTCGCGGCGCGCGGCCGAAGAGATGGTGCGCCGCGCCCATCGCATCGTCTCGCAGTCGCTCGCAGCGAAGCGCGGCGCTGGCTCGGCTGTTTCTCCGGAGGCCTCCGGTGTGCGTCTTCCTTGGGCCGGCACCTTTCATTCGGTCGCCAACCGCCTGCTGCGACGCTACGCGCGCCAGATGGGCCTCGAGCCCGGCTTTTCCGTCATGGATCGCGGCGATTCCGCGGATCTGCTCGATGTCGCGCGGCACGAGCTGGAACTCTCGTCCAGGGAGCGGCGCTTTCCCCGCAAGGACACCTGCCTAGCCGTCTACTCGCACTGCGTCAATACCCGCCTGTCGCTGGACAAAGTGCTCGCAGACACTTTCCCCTGGTGCGCAGAGTGGGAGTCGGACCTTGAGACCTTGTTCCGTCGCTACGTCGAGGCGAAGCTCGCGCAGCAGGTGCTCGACTTCGACGACCTGCTCCTTTACTGGCACACGCTCATGCAGGAGGGCGCGCTCGCGCAGGACGTGGGCGCCCTTTACGATCACGTCCTGGTCGACGAATACCAGGACACGAACAGCCTGCAGGCCGAGATCCTGCTCGCGCTCAAACCCACCGGCGACGGCCTTTGCGTGGTGGGCGACGACGCGCAGTCGATCTACTCTTTCCGCGCGGCGAACGTCGGGAACATCCTCGATTTTCCCTCGCGCTTCTCGCCCCCCGCGCACGTCGTTACCCTGGAGGATAACTATCGCTCCACTCAGGCCATCCTCGATGCCGCCAACCGCCTGATGGCCGAGACTTCAAGGCAATACCGCAAAGAATTGCGTGCGCACCGCGGTCCAAGCAAGAGTTCCGCGCGCCCGCGCCACGTCACGCTGCTCGACGACCAGGCGCAGGCACAGTACATCGTCGAGCGCGTCCTCGCCGCGCGCGAGGAAGGCGTGATGCTGCGACGGCAGGCGGTGCTGTTTCGCAGTTCGCACCACAGCGACGTGCTGGAGCTGGAGCTGGTGCGGCGCGACATCCCCTACGTGAAGTACGGCGGCCTGAAGTTTCTCGAAGCGGCTCACGTCAAGGATCTCCTCGCCATCCTGCGCTGGGCCGACAATTCGAAGAACCGCGTCGCCGCGTTTCGCGTATTGCAGCTGATGCCCGGCGTGGGCCCTGGGAACGCCGACCGCTGCTGGAAGGCTTTCGAGGCCGGGGGACACGAATGGAACGCGCTGGCGGGATTTCGCGCACCCACAGCCGCGCGTGAGGACTGGGCGGCCTTGCTCGAGCTCCTGGCCTCGATCGGCGCCGCATCCGCCCGCTGGCAGGGCCAGGTCGGCCTCGCGCGCCGCTGGTACGAGCCGCAGCTCATGCGTATCTACGAGGCGGGGGGGGTACGCAGCGGCGACCTCGAGCAGCTCGAGCGCATCGCGCTGCAATTCGCCTCGCGCGAGCGGTTCCTGAGCGAGCTGACGCTCGATCCGCCGAATGCCACCTCCGACATCTCCAATGCGGCTTCGCTCGATGAGGATTTCCTGATCCTCTCCACGGTGCATTCGGCCAAGGGCCAGGAATGGGATCGCGTCTTCGTGCTCAACGTGAGCGACGGAAATTTCCCCAACGAATACGCTGCCGGCAAGCCGGAGGCGATCGAGGAAGAAAGGCGCCTGCTCTACGTCGCGATGACGCGGGCGAAGAACGAGCTCGATCTCATCTCTCCCCTCAAGTACTACGTCACCCAGCAGCCGCGCATGGGCGACGCCCATGTCTACGGCGCGCGCAGCCGCTTTCTCACTCCGGGTGTGATGGCGGCATTCGATGCGCTCGTGTGGCCGCCAGCCGAGCTGGCCCTGGAGCGCCCTGCCGCGAAGCCGCTGCCGAGAGTGGACGTAGCGGCGCGGCTGAGGGGCTTGTGGTCATGAAGCTTTCGTGCAGAAAGGCCGAGGCGACCTGAAACGGCTCGTTTCGGATCGCTCAGGCCGATTCACCGCGGGGCGGGTATATCCTGAAGCCGGCGAATTCATCTCACATGGTCGGAGTGACAGCGCGTGACGGAAAGCGGGTAGGTCAGTGTTGATCTTGATCGCTCTTTGGGCGGCCCTCGCCCTGCTTTGCGCCGGAGCTGGGCTGGCGCTCATGGGGCCTGCGGCTACGCTGTTTGTGCGCACCTGGGACCGCTTCCTGTTTGCCTCGTTTCTGGGGCTGGCCGCGATCGGCGCGGTGCTCCTCGCCTGGTCCCTGGTTGCGCCGGTCACCCCTTGGGCATTGATCCTGTGCGCAGCCGTCGCGCTCGCCGGTGGGGTCGCACAACCTGCGGCCCGGGCAAGCGTCCTGAAAATCCTGACCGACCTGAACCTTGCTGCTCTCGCCACAGGCATTGTATTGGCCGTGCTGTTCGCCGAACGCAGCACTGCGGCGGGCGATCTCAACGACGCCGGCGCTTATCACGTCGGAATCGTGCGCTGGCTGTCGGAGGTCGGCACCGTCCACGGCATCGCCCTCATCCAGGCCCGTTTCGGCTTCGTCTCGTCGTGGCTGGCCTGGTCGGCGGCTTTCGATCACGGCGATCTCGCCGGCCGCATCGGCACGGTCATGAACGGGTTTCTCCTGCTGTTGTGCCTGGGACAACTGCTGCTCGTTACGCTGCGTATGTGGCGTAACCAACGTGAGGCTTCGGACTTTCTGGTGTTGCTCGCCTGGTTGATTCTGTTGCCCTCCATTCTCGGCTGGGACATGCGGTCCTCGCCTTCGCCCGATATCCCGTTGTTCGTATTCGGGGTCGTCATCGCCTGGGCGATGCTCGTCATCGAATCGCAAGCGAAGTCACAGCCCGCCGCCTCGCGCGCGCGTTTCATGGTGCTGCTGCTCGGGGCCGGCGCTTTCCTGATGAAACTGAGCGGTGCCCCGCTACTCGCCGCCAGCGCGCTGTATTTCGTCTGGGCGCAACCTCAGGGCCGGTTCTTCCGCCTTGGCGCAGCCGGCGTTGCTTGCACGACCTTTCTCGGTTTGCTCGCTCTCGCCGGCCTGGTCAGTTCGGGCTGTGCGTTTTTCCCCTGGCCACGGCTGTGTGCAGACCTGCCGTGGTCCGTCGGGCGCGACGGCGCACAAGTCATCACCGACGTGATCCGCAGGTGGGCCTGGGGCACCCTCGATCAGCCCGAGTTGCACGGCATGGCACTGCTCACCGCATGGATCAAGAGCAACGCCGACAGCGCGCGCTGGATCGCGCTTTCCCTTGTCGCGGCGGTATGGCTGCTGCTCCGGCGCAATCGGCTGAACGTTGCGGGCCTGGGTTGGGCCTCGGCTATCAGTATCATCGGCCTGCCATTTCTTCTCTTCACCGCCCCGGCCGGCCGGTTTGGAACGACTTATCTCATTCTTCTGCCGTTGCTGGCACTCCTCACCCTGCGCGCACCGCTGGCCGACATGTGCCGCCGGATCGCAGGCCCGGTTGCGCTCCGCAGACTCGCGATCGCCGTCACCGCGTTGGGGGCGCTCCATATCGCTCTGCCGCTCTACAAGGAATTTATCAATTCCAAACTGCGCGCCATGACGTACGAAAGCCTCGCGCACCGCAAGCAAGGCGATCCCGCGGCCAACGCCTTCAACGCGCGTTGGTGGCTGGTCCCGAACCGGTATGCCGACCTGCCCGGGTTCACCGCGGCGCGCGCCTACGACTTCGATTACTCCGTGCCGCCAACGACGACAGCGTTGTGCTGGCATCACGCATTGCCCTGCACTTATGAAAACCTTGCCCATGTGCGCCTGCGCAATGCGGCCTTGGGCTTGTCCGCGGGGTTTGAGCGGGAACCGGGTACGGCGCCTGAACGCAAACGCTCCGGCTAGAGCCGGCGCGGTCAGCGACGACGCGAACGGAACGCTCCGGCTTCAAAAGACTGTCATTCCGAGTGCTCGGGATGACGCCAGGCTCTTTTTGCGGGTATTTAGTGCCCGGGGTCAGCGATTGGGCGGGGGTGGCGGTGCGAATAGATAATTGTTGCGCGCGCCAAAGTTCCAGAAGAACACCATCACCGTTGCCGTGACTTTGGCAAGCATCAGTTCAACCCCGAGCTGGTCCACCAGACCGTAAAGCACGGCCTGGTTGACGAGGAGGCCGACGGCGCTGATGACGTACACCAGAACGATCTCCCGCCCCCGGCTGAAGCGGATCCCGCTCCGGAAGACGTGGCGCACGCTCAGTCGATAGTTGACCCAGGTCGCCAGCACGAATCCGAGCGGAGCCACCGCGAGATAGTTGAATCCCGCGACTTTTGCGAAGACGAAGAACCAGCCGATATCGACGGCCGCCGCCGCACCGCCGACAAGGAAGTAGCGGAAAATCTTCACCGGAACAAGTTGTATTTTAGAATGCAATAGACCGCGCGGACGCCGTCCTTCCAGCCGATCTTCTTGCCCTCCTCGTAGGTCCGCCCGTAATAGGCTATCCCCACCTCATAGACGCTACAGCCCTTCTTGGCGATCTTGGCTGTGATCTCCGGCTCGAAGCCGAAGCGCTTTTCCTCGATTTCGATTCCCTGAATGACTTCGCGTTTGAAAGCCTTGAAGCAGGTCTCCATGTCGGTGAGATTCAGGTTGGTCAGCATGTTGGACAACAGCGTAAGGAAGCCATTGCCCACGCGGTGCCAAAAGTACAGCACCCGGTGCGCCTCATCGCCCATGAAACGCGAACCGTAAACGACATCGGCCTTGCCGTCGAGAATGGGTTTTACGAGCTTCGGATATTCCTGCGGGTCGTATTCGAGATCGGCGTCCTGGACGATGACGATATCGCCAGTGGCGTGGCGGAAGCCGGTGCCGAGTGCCGCACCCTTGCCCTGGTTGACCTCGTGATGGATCAAAACATCGATCCAGCCGCGCGCCTTCAGCTGCTCGAGTTTCTCACGCGAGCCGTCATTCGAGCAGTCATTGATGACGATAATTTCCTTCGACGGGTACGGCGAGTTACGCACTGCGGCGACGATAAGCTCGATGGTGGCTTGTTCGTTGTAGCAGGGAATGACGACGCTAAGCTTCATGAGCGGGCCTCGGGTCGGGAGGGGTTCGGCAGCACTTCTTCAGGGTTTGCGCGCCACGAGCAGCACATTCTTGCCGATCGGCGGCCGCACGAGTTTCTCGATCCGGCGCATGACCGGCACCACCGCCCGGTCATACAGGGCGACGCTGCGCGCGTCCATCTCGTTCCGCAACAATACGAAGTTCACGTACCAGGGCAGTATGCCGGCGAGATCGAAGTACCGGGACTTGACGACCAGGAATCCTGAAGTGCGCACAAGGTCGTCGAGCCCGTGTCGGGTGTAGCGCCGGAAATGCCCGAGTCTGCGGTCGAGGTCGCTGTATAGCCAGGAAAGCGCCGGCACGAAGAGCAGCAGATGGCCGCCGGGCCTGAGCCGGTCGAAGGCGCGCGCCAACTCCACGCGATCGTCCTCTACATGTTCCAGAACATTGACGTAGACGACCGCGTCGAGGTTCGCAATTTCCCCGGTGCCGAAAAAACCGTTGACCGCCTGGGCCCGCGGTTCGCGCGCCAGCGCCGCGCTGAGCGCGGGAAACATGTTCGCCGACGGCTCGTAGGCAATCAGGCGCGCAACCGGCGTATCGAGCAGCAGGGTGGAGAAGCTTCCCGTCCCGGCACCGACTTCAGCGACGGTCGATCCCAGGTAGGGAGCAAACTCCGCGAGAATCCAGCGATGATAGTTGCGCGCGAACGACATCGCCTCAAGATCGCGCCCGAAATATTGCGGGTTCTGCTCCGACACCGATACACCTCCGACCCATCGCGTGCCCCCGATCCCTTGCCCGGGGAGTCGCGCGACACGCCGACCACATCGTAAATGTTCTGCGCGCCGCCAGGGTGCCTCGCAGCAGATTTTTTCTTGGGTTTCCGCAAGACGGTGGCGCCTGCTTCGATGTAAGCTGCGCGATTGTGCCCCGCGTGTCCGGTGTCCGCGATGAAACACAAGGAGAAAGACGCGCTCGTCCGGGTCGCCGCATCCCCCGAGTTCCTGCTGAATGGCGTCGCGGTCTCCCCCGGGGGCCGGGTGTTCGCAAGTTTCCCTCGCTGGACGTCGCTGGCTGCGCCTTCGGTCATGGAAGCATTGCCCGATGGCAGCTTTAAGCCGTATCCGGGCAACGAATGGAACGCATGGCGTCCCGGCGGGCCGCACCACGACTGCATCGTCTCCACGCACGCGGTCTACGCCGACGCCTCGAACCAACTGTGGATCGTTGACGACGCGTCGCCGCGCGTCGCGCCTGCCGTCGCGGGCGCAGCCAAGCTGGTGTGCATCGACCTTGCCACCGACCGGGTGAGCCGCGTCTATCCGCTGGGCAGCGACATCCTTCCCGAGGGAACCATGATCGGGCACATGCGCGTCGATGCGCGCTTCGCCTACGTCACCGAGGCCCACCACGGCTCCATCGTCGTCGTGGATCTCGACACCGGCCGCGCGCGCAAATTGCTCGAGCACGACCGCTCGACGCGCGCCGATCCGTCGATCGTTCCGGTCATCGAGGGCCGCGAGTTCCGCCGGAAAACCGGCGAAGTGCCGCTGCTGCACGTCGATTTGCTCGAGCTCTCCGCGGATGCGAGTTGGCTCTACTTCATGCCGCTCTTCGGTCCGGTGCTGCGCCGCATCGAGACGAAAGTTCTTCACGACGAGACGCTTCCGGAATCCGAAGTGGCGGCGCGCGTCGAGGATGTGGTGCGCGTGCCGCCGCTCGCCGGAATCACCCGGGATGGCGCAGACAATTTCTATTTTTGCTCGTTTACCGAGAGCGCGATCCTCAGGATGGGGAAGGACCGCCGCTTGGAGACGCTCATCGCCGATCCGCGCATCAGCTTTCCCAACGAGCCGGCGATCGGGCCGGACGGCTGGCTGTATTTTCCGGCGTCGCAGGTGCATCGCCTGCCGATGTTCAACGGCGGCGTGTCGCGGGTCGAGCTGCCCTTTGAAGTACTCAAGGTTCGGCTGAAGTGAACCGGTGCCGGAGCGTCGGCGGACTATGCCGTTTGCCATCCGGCAGATACCATATGCCGGAATTTCGATTCAGTCGACAGGGGCAGACCCAATGCGCGAACTCCCGATTGCTCTTCCAGCATGAGAAATTACGGCATCCGCAAACGAGTATTGGTGACCGGCGGCGCCGGATTTCTGGGTTCGCATCTTTGCGAGCGTCTGCTGGCGCAGGGGCACGAGGTCCTGTGCGCGGACAACTTTTTCACCGGCACCAAGGACAATGTCGCCCATCTTCTGCCGAACCTGAACTTCGAACTGATGCGGCATGACATCACGTTTCCGCTGTATGTCGAGGCTGACGAGATCTTCAACCTGGCATGCCCGGCTTCCCCGGTCCACTACCAGTTCGATCCCGTGCAGACGACCAAGACGAGCGTCCATGGAGCGATCAACATGCTGGGGCTGGCCAAGCGGGTCAAGGCAAAAATCCTCCAGGCTTCCACGAGCGAAGTGTACGGCGACCCCGAGGTCCACCCGCAAGTCGAATCCTACTGGGGGCGGGTCAATCCCATCGGCATCCGCTCGTGCTACGACGAAGGCAAGCGTTGCGCCGAGACGCTGTTCTTCGACTATCACCGCCAGCACGGCCTGCGCATCAAGGTGGCGCGCATCTTCAATACCTACGGGCCGCGCATGCATCCCAACGACGGGCGCGTCGTCTCCAATTTCATCGTTCAGGCCCTCAACGGCGAACCCATCACGATCTATGGAGAAGGGAGGCAGACGCGTTCGTTCTGCTATGTCGACGATCTCATCGAGGCCTTGGTCAAGCTGATGGACACACCGGACGAATTCACCGGACCGGTCAACCTGGGCAATCCGGTCGAGTTCGAGATCCGGGATCTTGCCAAATTGGCGATCGAGCTGACCGGATCGAAATCCAGGATCGTCTTCAAGCCCCTGCCCAGCGACGATCCCGCGCAGCGCCAGCCGGACATCAGTCTGGCGAGGAAGATGCTCCGGTGGGAGCCGGGCACGAAGCTGGAGGCGGGCCTGCTGAAGACCATCGCTTACTTTGAGAAACGGCTCGATCGCGGTACGGCGAGCTGAACCCTCTCCGGTAAGCCGCGCGTTCAGCGGCGCTATGCGTCCGCTGGAACGCGCGGAAGTAAACCGGCGCCGAAGGCGTCCGGATTTACCAGGTCTTGCCAGTTACTCGGCCCTGATGTTCGCCGCCTTGACGATCACGCGGTAGCGGTCGATCTCCACGCGCATCAGCGCCGCGAGCTGCGCCGCCGGCATGCCGCCCGGATCCATGCCGATGCCCTTCAGCCGCTCCTTGGTGTCCGCCGCTGTCATTGCGCGCGAGGTTTCCTCGAACAACCGCGCGACCACCGGCGCGGGCGTCCCCGCGGGCGCGAACAGTCCCGCCCAGATGGAGATGGCGTAGCCAGGGAGCCCGGCTTCGGCGACGGTCGGGAAATCCGGAGCGAGCGGCGTGCGCTCTGCCGAAGTTACCGCGAGCACGCGCAGCCGCCCGGCGCGCAGTTGAGGGAGCACCGGGCCGATGTCTACGATCACCGCGGGGACGTCGCCCGCGACCGCGGCGTTGACCGCCGGCGCGCCGCCCTTGTACGGAATGTTGCGCAACTGGATGCCCGCCGCCTGCGCGAGCATTTCTCCGGCGACCTGGTGCGCGGCCCCGCCGTGGCTGTAGGCGATCTCGCCCGGGCGCGACTTGGCGAGCGCGATGAATTCGGACAGCGTTTGGACCGGAACCGACGCGTTCACCGCGATCACCATGGGGAACGTCGCCAGCACCGTGATCGGCGCGAAGTCCTTCACCGGGTCGTAGGGCAGGTTGGCGTAGAGCGCCGGGTTGATGGTCATCTGCCCGGACGCGCCGACGAGCAGCGTATAGCCGTCGGGCGCCGCCTTGGCCACCGCGTCGCCGGCGAGAAACCCGGATCCGCCCGGCTTGTTCTCCACCACCACGGCGACGGCGAGTCCCTCCTGCAGCTTGGCGGCGAACACGCGCGCGGTGAGATCCATGCCGCCGCCGGGCGGGAAGCCGACGACCAGGCGCACCGGCTTGTTCGGGTAGGCGCTCTGCGCGTGGGCGGGCGCGCAAGGCGCGAGGATCGCCAGCGCGATCGCGAAACGGGCAAAGGCGTGGCGG
>JBGPTG010000017.1:0-20717 GCA_041490545.1 Gammaproteobacteria bacterium | reverse complement strand
GCTTCGCTCGCGATAAGGCTCGCGGGTGATTTTTCCGGGGTTGCCGATTGGCGCCGCCTCGGCGGAATGGCCAATGCGGCGGCCTTGCTTCTGTTCGTGCTGGGGACCGTCGCGGCGGTCGTGCGCGGCAAGTTGGCGGCAAGCGGCAAGCCTGCAGACGGTCCTGACTGACCCGTAGTGCCAGACTGGCGCACCCGCGCCATCACCGCGCACCCCAATGATGCGCGCACCTTTGCCCTGGATGATTACGCCGCAGCCCATGCCGCAATAGCAACAGGTTGATTTTGTTTCGTTCATCGTCTTTTCGGGCGCCTGATCTCTCGGCATTCACACTGTTTTAGCAATGCCCGTGCCACGGCGAAATGCTGGCATGCCTATTGCACTGCACTACTGGTGAATCCAACAGGGCGAACCGATCATGCGGGTGCTGGTGGTGGACGATTCGTCCGAGCGCACCGAGGTGTTGCGCGAGGGCCTGGAGCAGGCCGGGTACGAAGTCGTGGCCGCGCTTGCCTCGCCGTTCGAGTTGCTGCATGCAGTCGAGCACTTCAAGCCAGACGTCATCATCATCGACACGGAATCCCCGAGCCGCGATGTGCTCGAGCACGTGGTGATGATCAGCCGCGACGAGCCGCGCCCCATTGTGATGTTCGCGAGCGATGCCGCGCCCGATACCATCCGGGAAGCGGTGCGCGCGGGCGTTTCGGCCTATATCGTCGACGGGCTCGAGGCTTCGCGCGTGAAAGCGATCGTCGAAGTTGCGGTGGCGCGCTTCGATGAATACCAGCTTCTCAAGATCGAGCTCGCCGACGCGAACCTGAAGCTCTCCGAAAGAAAACTCGTCGAGCGGGCCAAGGGCCTCCTGATGAAGGCCCGCGGCATGAGCGAGGACGAGGCTTACCAGGCATTGCGGCGCATGGCCATGGATCGCGGTAAACGCCTCGGCGAGATCGCGCAGCAGCTTATCGACATGTCCGAATTGCTCGGCTAGTTGGGGCCAAGGTAGTGCAGTGAGCGCCTCTGCTGCACCGCAGTAGTGCGACGTTCCGGTCGGTTGGTCTCGATCGTGACGGAAACAAATATCTAACCCGTTGTTTGAAATTGAATGACGCGAACGAAACAGGCATTGGCATGTCGCTTGCGTAAGGTAGGTCAGGGCACGGCCAATGGCGGTCGCGCCCGGAGCAAAGGCGTTCACTCGGAGACGGGCTGGTTCCGTCGCGACTGAACGCCTTTTCGTTTTTCGTGCCTCGCCGGGCACGTATGACTGGAGAGAGAAATGAATGAGAGCAAGACCCCTCAAGTGGAGCCCACCAAAATCGTCGAGGAATGCATCAAGCCGGTGGAACGCCGCGATTTCCTCAAGCAGGCCGGCGCTGTCGGCATCACGGTGGGCATCATGAGCCTCGTGCCGGATGCGGTGCGCAGTGCCGCCTGGGCGGCGGGTTCCGATGCGCCGGAGAAGAAGGAAGTGAAGATCGGTTTCATCCCGCTTACCGACTGCTCCTCGGTGGTGATGGCCTCGGTGATGGAGTTCGACAAGAAGTACGGCATCAAGATCGTCCCGTCCAAGGAAGCGTCCTGGGCTGCGGTGCGGGACAAATTGGTCAACGGCGAGCTCGACGCCGCGCACGTCCTCTACGGGCTGATTTACGGAGTGCAGATGGGTGTCGGCGGCCCGAAAAAGGATATGGCCATCCTGATGAACCTGAACCATAACGGCCAGGCGGTGACGCTGTCGCGCAAGCTCTATGACAAGGGCGTCAAGGACGGCGCGAGCCTGAAGGCGCTGATCGACAGGGAAAAGGGCGAGTACACATTTGCCCAGACTTTCCCGACCGGCACCCACGCCATGTGGATCTACTACTGGCTCGCCACTTACGGCATCAACCCCTTCACCGACGTGAAGACCATTACCGTGCCGCCGCCGCAGATGGTGGCCAACATGCGCGTGGGCAACATGGACGGCTATTGCGTCGGTGAGCCCTGGAACAACCGCGCCATCGTCGACAAGATCGGCTTTACCGCCGAGACCACGCAGGGCATCTGGAAAGACCATCCGGAAAAGACCCTGGGCACGACCGCCGAGTGGGTGCAGAAAAATCCGAACACCGCCCGCGCCATGACTGCGGCGATCATCGAGGCCGGCAAGTGGATCGACGCCTCGCTCTCCAACCGCCAGAAGACCGCCGAAACGGTGGCCGACAAGTCCTACGTCAACACCGACAAGGACGTGATCCTGGCGCGCATGCTCGGCCGCTACGACAACGGCATCGGCAAGGCCTGGGACGATCCGAACGCGATGAAGTTCTACAACGACGGCTATGTCACCTTCCCGTTCCTTTCGGACGGCATGTGGTTCATGACGCAGCATCGCCGCTGGGGACTGCTCAAGGAGGATGTCGATTACCTCGCCGTGGCGAAAAAGGTCAACCGCATCGACGTGTACAAGGATGCCGCGGCGATGACCAGGACATCGATGCCGAAGGAGCCGATGCGCGCGGCCAGGCTCATCGACGGCGTCACCTGGGACGGAAAGGACCCGAAGAAATACGCCGGCTCGTTCAAGATCAAGGTCGCCTGAGAGAAATCATGAGCGCCATCCCTGCTCCTTTCATGCAGTCGCTCAAGTCCGCGCTCGTCGCGCCGCCGCCGGTGCATCAGCCGGCCAGGCTGAAGCCCGCGATGAACGAGTCGCAGGTCGCGGACGAGCCGCCGCTCTACGTGCGTGCCAAGGCACCCGAGTGGTTGCCCCGGCTGATCGCGCCGCTCATCGGCTTTGGCTTGTTCCTCGCATTTTGGGAGGCGCTGTCCAAGGCGGGCGGCCAGCTGCCAAGCCCGCTTTCCACCTGGCATTCGGCGATGGACGTCTTCAGCAATCCTTTCTACAAAAAGGGGCCGAACGACCAGGGCATCGGCTGGAACGTGCTCACTTCGCTCGGCCGCGTCGGCATCGGCTTCGGCGCGGCGGCGGCGGTGGGCATCCCGCTCGGCTTCATGATCGGGCGCTTCAGGTTTCTTTCGGACATGGCGGCGCCGATCATCAGCATCCTCAAGCCCGTCTCGCCGCTCGCCTGGCTGCCGATCGGCCTGATGGTGTTCAAGGCGGCGAACCCGGCGGCGATCTACGTCATTTTCGTCTGCAGCCTGTGGCCGATGATCGTCAATACCGCGGTGGGCGTGCGCCAGATTCCGCAGGACTACCTCAACGTGGCGCGGGTGCTCAACCTTTCCGAATGGAAGGTGTTCACCAGGATCCTGTTTCCGGCCGTGCTGCCCTACATGATCACCGGCGTGCGCCTTTCCGTAGGCGTGGCCTGGCTCGTCATTGTCGCCGCCGAGATGCTCACCGGCGGCGTGGGCATCGGCTTCTGGGTGTGGGACGAATGGAACAACCTCAACGTGCAGCACATCATCATCGCCATCTTCACGGTCGGCATCGTCGGCCTGGCGCTGGAGCAGTTCATGATGCTGCTGGCGCGCCGCTTCAGCTACGACGACGGACGGCAGTCATGAACGGCAAATATCTCGAGATCGACCAGGTGAACATGGTGTTCGACACCAAGAAAGGACCGTTCTGCGCGCTGCAGGGCATCAAGCTGGAAATCCGCGCAGGCGAATTCGTTTCGCTGATCGGGCACTCCGGCTGTGGCAAGTCCACTCTCCTCAACATCGTGGCGGGATTGCTGAGGCCTTCCGCCGGCAACATCCTGCTCGCCGAGCGCGAGATCAGGGGGCCGGGGCCCGACCGCGGCGTGGTGTTCCAGAACCATTCGCTGCTGCCCTGGCTGACCTGTTTCGAGAACGTTTACCTCGCGGCGGAGCGGGTCTTCGCATCGACCGAGGACAGTGCGCGGATGAGGGAGCGTACCGCCAAGGCGCTGGATATGGTGCACCTCGATCACGCCATGCACAAGTATCCTCACGAGATCTCCGGCGGCATGAAGCAGCGCGTCGGCATTGCCCGGGCGCTGTCGATGGAGCCAAAGATACTCTTGCTGGACGAGCCCTTCGGCGCGCTCGACGCGCTGACCCGCGCGCACCTGCAGGACGAACTGATGCGCATCGTCGCGCCCGGTGCAAACAGCGCCGGCAGCACGGTGCTGATGGTGACGCACGACGTCGACGAGGCGGTGCTCTTGTCCGACCGCGTGGTGATGATGACCAACGGCCCGGCCGCGACCATCGGCGAGATCATCGAGATCGACCTGCCGCGGCCGCGCCAGCGCCTGGCCCTGGCCAGCACACTGCGCTATATGGCGCTGCGCTCCGCGCTCCTCGAGTTCCTCTACCACAAGCAGATGCGCGAGGCGGCATGAAACGCGGCAAGGTCTGGCTGATCGGTGCCGGCCCCGGCGACCCGGAGTTGCTCACTCTCAAGGCCGTTCGCGTGCTCGCGGAAGCCGACGTGGTATTGATCGACGAGTTGGTCAACCGCGCTGTACTCCGGCACGCCCCGCGGGCGCAGGTGGTCGAGGTCGGCAAGCGCGGCGGCTGCAAGTCCACGCCGCAAGCCTTCATCGAGCGCCTGATGGCACGCTTGGCGCGCTCGGGGAAAATCGTGGCGCGTCTCAAGGGCGGCGATCCGTTTGTATTCGGGCGCGGCGGCGAGGAAATGCTGGCCTTGCGCGCTGCCGGTATCGATTGCGAGATCGTCAGCGGCATCACCTCCGGCATCGCGGCCAGCGCGTCGCTCGGCATTCCCGTGACACACCGCGGCCTTGCGCCCGGAGCGATTTTCGTCACCGGGCACAGCGGCGGCGGGCTGGAACCCGACTGGGCGCTGCTTGCCAGGAGCCGCATGACCCTGGTGATCTACATGGGCATGACGCAATTGCCGCGCATCGCCGCCGCGCTGCGCGAGGGCGGGCTCGCCGCCGACACGCCTGCGGCCGCCATCCAGAACGGCACCCTGGACGGAGAACGCAGCGTGGTTGCAACACTGTCCACGCTCGCACAGGCGGTTACGGCGGCGGGGCTGGCCAGTCCCGCAATCCTGGTGATCGGTGATGTCGTGAGCCTCGCCGCCGTCGCGCGCGAAGCCGGGTCCTTGCGGCGCGTGGCATGACGAGGCAAGGATGAAACAAATGAAACTGGTGGTGATCGGCAACGGCATGGTGGGCCAGCGCTTCCTGGAGCAGCTGGTTGCGCACGCGAACGGCGGCGCGCCGCAGGTGACGGTGTTCTGCGAGGAGCCGCGTCCCGCCTACGACCGTGTCCAGCTCACCGGTTTCTTTTCCGGCAAGTCGGCCGCCGACCTGAACGTGGTTCCGGAGGGCTTCTTCGAGCGCGCCGAAATGACGCTGCGACTGGACGACAGGGCCGTCGCCATCGACCGCGAGCGCAAATTCGTGCGCTCGGCGAGCGGCGCCGAGCTGTCCTACGACAAGCTGGTGCTCGCCACCGGCTCCTATCCCTTCGTGCCGCCGCTTCCCGGCAGGGACCGGCCGGGTTGTTTTGTCTATCGCACCATCGAGGACCTCGAAGCGATCCGCGCCGCCGCCATCGGTGCGCGCGTCGGCACGGTGGTCGGCGGCGGACTGCTCGGCCTGGAGGCGGCCAAGGCGCTCAAGGATCTCGGCCTCGAAACGCACGTGGTGGAATTCGCGCCGCGGCTGATGGCGGTTCAGCTCGATGATTCCGGCGGCCGGCTGCTGCGCAGGAAGATCGAGGCGCTGGGCGTCACGGTCCACGCGTCGAAGAATACGAAAGAAATCATCGATGGCGCCGAGCGCCGCCACAAGCTGATGTTCGTGGACGGCGCCGCGCTCGAGACCGACCTGATCGTGTTCTCCGCCGGCATCCGGCCGCGCGACCAGTTGGCGCGTGCATCCGGAATCGCTGTCGGCGAGCGCGGCGGAATCGTGATCGACAATCACTGCCGCACGTCCGACCCGGACATCTACGCCGTCGGCGAGTGCGCGCTGTGGAGCGGCCGCCTCTACGGCCTGGTCGCGCCCGGCTACCAGATGGCGGAGATCGCCGCGCGGCATATGGCGGGCGAGGAGGGCGCGCAGTTCCTCGGCGCCGATATGAGCACCAAGTTGAAGCTCATGGGCGTGGATGTGGCGTCGATCGGCGACGCGCACGGCGCGACGCGGAACGCCCTCAACTACGTTTATACCGACGAGGTGACCGGCATCTACAAGAAGCTGGTGGTCTCGGGGGACCGCAAGTACCTGCTCGGGGCGATCCTGGTCGGCGATGCGGCTGAATACGGCGGGCTGCTGCAGATGGCGCTGAACCCCCTGCCGTTACCCGAGCATCCGGAAGACCTGATCCTGCCCACGCGCGAAGGCGGCGCGAAGAATGGCCTGGGCGTGGACCTGCTGCCCGCGTCGGCGGCCATCTGCACCTGCAATGGCGTGAGCAAGGGCGAGATTTGCGATGCCATCGCCGCCGGCTGCACCAGTCTCGGTGCGCTGAAGAAGGCGACGAAGGCCTGCACCACCTGCGGCGGCTGCGGCCCGCTCGTAAAACAGATTCTGGACTGCGAACTGAAAAAGCGCGGCGTCGACGTGAAGAACCATCTGTGCGAGCACTTCGACTATTCGCGCCAGGAGCTGTTCCACCTCATCCGGGTCGGCAAGCTCATGAGCTTTGACGCTGTCATCGAAAAGCACGGCCGGGGCCGGGGCTGCGACATCTGCAAGCCCGCGCTCGCGTCGATCTTCGCCTCGTGCTGGAACGAGATGATCCTGAAGCCCAGGCACGCGCCGCTGCAGGATACCAACGACCACTTCCTCGCCAACCTGCAGAAGAACGGCACCTATTCGATCATCCCGCGGGTCCCGGGCGGTGAATTGTCGGCCGACAAGCTGATCGCGCTGGGTGACGTGGCGAAGAAGTTCGGACTGTATACGAAAATCACCGGTGCCCAGCGCATCGACCTGTTCGGCGCGCGCGTCGAGCAGTTGCCGCTCATCTGGAAGGATCTGATAGCCGCGGGCTTCGAGTCCGGCCACGCCTACGGAAAAGCGCTGCGCACGGTGAAGTCCTGCGTCGGCAGCACTTGGTGCCGTTACGGGGTGCAGGACTCGGTGTCGATGGCGATCGACATCGAGAATCGCTACCGCGGCATCCGCTCGCCGCACAAGATGAAGATGGCGGTATCGGGCTGCACGCGCGAGTGCGCCGAAGCCCAGGGCAAGGACGTGGGCGTCATCGCCACGGAAAAAGGCTGGAACCTGTACGTGTGCGGCAACGGCGGCGTGAAGCCGCGACACGCCGATCTGCTGGCGAGCGACCTCGACGACCAGACGCTCGTCAAGTTCATCGACCGCTTCCTGATGTTCTACATCCGCACCGGCGACCGGCTACAGCGCACGGCCACCTGGCTGGAAAACCTCGAGGGCGGCATCGACTACGTGCGCAAGGTCGTGTGCGAGGACTCGCTCGGCATCGGCGCCGAGCTGGAGGCCGACATGCAGAAGCTGGTGGACACCTACGAGTGCGAATGGAAAAAGGCGATCGACGACCCGGAGATCATGAAGCGTTTCCGCCATTTCGTGAACAGCGACCGGCCGGACTCGAACGTGGTGTTTGTCACCGAACGCGGCCAGATCCGCCCGGCGCGTCCCGAGGAGCGGGAAGAGTCTGAGGCGGCGGTATGAGCGCACGACCAAGGATAGCCATGAGCGAATGGGTTGCCGTCTGCCGGTTGAAAGACATCGTGCCGAACACGGGCGTGTGTGCGCTCGTGGGCGAACGCCAGATCGCCGTGTTCCGTCTGGACGACGACAGCGTATACGCCATCGATAACCGCGACCCGTTCTCGCGTGCCAACGTTCTCGCGCGCGGTATCGTTGGCGACCTGAAGGGTGAAGTAGTCGTGGCCTCGCCCGTATACAAGCAGCACTTCAGCCTCGCCACCGGCCAATGCCTGGAGGATCCGGACGTGCGCCTCGCCGTGTTTCCGGCGCGCATCGAAGGCGACGCGGTCCTGGTGCAGGCCTAGAGGGGGAAACCATGTTGTTCGGACGCCATGTCAAGAACCCGATCAAGATTGCCGACAAAGGCGTCAAGGAGTGGAAATACACCACCTGCGGCTACTGCTCCACCGGCTGCTCGATCGAAGTCGGACTGAACGCCGAGGGCAAGGCAGTGACTGCGCGCGGCGTGGCCGACGCGCCGGTCAACCAGGGCAAGCTTTGCATCAAGGGCATTTTCGAGCACGAGCTGTTCAACTCCGCGAACCGCGGCAAGACGCCGCTCCTGCGCGAGCGCGCGATCGACGCCTACCGCGAGGTGGGTTGGGATGAGGCACTCGACACTTCGGTCGCCGAAATCAAACGCATCCAGGAGAAGTACGGGCGCGACAGCGTCGCCATCCTGTCCACTGGCCAGATCCTCACCGAGGAGTTCTATACGCTCGGCAAACTCACCCGCGGCGTCATCGGCACCAACAATTACGACGGCAACACCACCCTGTGCATGTCTTCGGCGGTGTCCGGCTACAAGCGCTCCTTCGGTTCCGACGGTCCGCCCGGATGCTACGAGGACTTCGAGCACACTGAATGCCTGCTCGCGTTCGGCTCTAACCTGCCCGAGCAGCACCCGATCATTTACTGGCGTCTGAAGATGGCGCTGGAGAAGCGCAAATTTCCGGTCATCGTGGTCGATCCGCGTGTGACCATGTTTGCGCAGATGGCCGACATCCACCTGCCGGTCACTCCTGGAACCGACCTCGCGCTTCTCAACAGCCTGGCGCACGTGATCCTGAAGGAGGACCTGCAGGACCGCGCCTACATCGAGGCGCACACCACCGGCTTCGAGGAGTTCGCCAATCTCGTGGCGCAGTATGACCCGACCACCGCGGCCGGCATTTGCGGCATCGACGAGGACACCATACGCCACGTCGCGCGGCTGTACGCCAAGGCGGGCGCCGCAATGTCGATATGGACCATGGGCATCAACCAGAGCACGCACGGCTCCGACGGCGTGGCGGCGATCAACAGCCTGAATCTCATCACCGGCAACATCGGCAAGCCGGGCGGCACCAGCCTCTCCATCACCGGCCAGTGCAACGCCATGGGCACGCGCGAATGGTCGTCCTGTTCCGGCCTGCCCGGCTACCGCGCGCTGGAGAAGGAGAAGGACCGCGAAACCATTGCGAAATTCTGGGGCATCGATCCGGAGTTCTTCCCCAAGCAGCGCGGGCTTTTCATGACCGACATCTTTCCCGCCATGGAAACCGGCCAGATCAAGGCGCTGTGGCTCATCGCCACCAATCCGATGACTTCGATGCCGAACATTCCGCGCATCAAGAAGACGCTGCAAAACCTGGAGTTCCTGGTGGTGCAGGACGCGTATGCCGACGTCGAGACCACCAAGTACGCGCATGTATTTCTGCCGGCAGCGCTGTGGGGTGAAAAGGAAGGCGTGTTCACCAACACCGAGCGGCGCGTCAACCTGGTTCGCAAGGTGATGGAGCCGCACGGCAATTCCAAGTCCGACCTGTGGATCTTCAACCAGATGGCGAAACGTTTCGAGCAGGGGCGCAAGATCCGGTTTCCCGAGACCCCGGCCGAGGTGTTCGACGAGATGCGCGAGTTGTCCAGGGGGCGCATGCTCGATTGCTCCGGGATGAGCCACGACAGGATCGAGGTGCAGCGCGGAATCCAATGGCCGTGCCCGGAAGGCGCCGAGGCGGGCTCGCCGCGCCTGTACGCCGACGGCGTGTTCCAGCACGCCGACGGCAAGGCCAAGCTGCTGGCGCTGCCCTTCGTCGACAACAACGAGCGGCCGGACAAGCAGTTCCCGTTCTGGCTGAACAGCGGCCGCGTGGTCGAGCATTTCCACACCCGCACCCGCACCGGAAAGATCGGCAACGTCAACAAGTTCTCGCCGACGCCGTACATGGAAATGAACCCGGATTCGGCGAAAGAATTGGGCATCGGCCAGATGACCTACGCGCGGCTGATCTCGCGGCGCGGCTATGCGGTGGTGCTGGTGCAGCTGACGCACCGCGTGCCTCACGACATGGTGTTCATTCCCTTCCATTTCCACGAATGCGTCAACCGCCTGACGCTGGGCCTGCTCGACCCGTATTCGCGCCAGCCCGCGTTCAAGCAGTGCGCCGTGAAAATCGAACCGGCGACCGATCAACTGGCGGCAGCCGCGGCCAACGTTGCCGCGCGCAGTTACTGAAGGGGGGAAGGTGCTCAAGGTAGGCGTAGACAAGCAAGGCCTCGCTTTCATCGAAGCGTCCGGCGGCGCTGGCTGCCAGTCCCACGCGCCCGCTTTCAAGGCGCGCACGAACGAGCCCGCATACGCCACGCTATCGCCTTCCAACGGCGCCCAGGTGAATCAGTGGGGCACGGCGATCGATCTCGCCGGGGAGAAAAATTCGCTCACCGGGAAGAGCCTGAAGATCAACGGGAGCGCCGCGATCAGCACGAACCCGGACCGCTACAAGCAGCACGGCTTTCATTTCACCGCCGACAACTGCATCGGCTGCCACGCCTGCGAAGCGGCGTGCAGCGAGAAGAACGCGTTGCCGGCGCACATCAGCTTCCGCTCGGTGGGCTACGTCGAAGGCGGCAGCTATCCGGATTTCCGCCGCGTCAACATCTCCATGGCGTGCAACCACTGCGACGACCCGGTCTGCCTCAAAGGCTGCCCGACGCGCGCCTACACCAAGTTCGCCGAGTACGGCGCGGTGCTGCAGGATCCGGACATCTGCTTCGGCTGCGGTTACTGCACCTGGGTGTGTCCGTACAACGCGCCACAGCTCGACCCGGTGAAGGGCGAGGTGTCCAAGTGCAACATGTGCGTCGATCGCCTGGAAGTGGGCCTGAAGCCCGCCTGCGTCTCCGCCTGCCTCGCCGGCGCGCTCGATTTCGGTGTGGTCGAAACGCCGCTGGAAAACCGGGTGCAGGCCAAGCTCGAGATCCCCGGTTTCCCCGACCCCAGGATCACTCATCCCAATATCCGCTTTCAACAGACTCGAGATCTGCCGCGCGAGATGCACCGCACCGACAGCATGCCGCTGGTCTATGTCAAAAAAGAGGAAGCCGACAAGATACGCTACCGGCCGCAAGTCGCCGAAAGACCGACCGACCGCCAATGGAACTTCGAGAAACTGCGCTCTCGCGAGGACCCGCTGGTGATCTTCACTTTGATCTCGCAGACTGTCATCGGCGCGTTCCTCACCCTGTTTCTGGGTTCGTTGCTCGGCCTCGGCGTGCTCTCGCCGCAATCTCATCCGATCGTCCATGCCGTGCTGCTGGTTGGTTTACTTGTACTGGAAACTCTTGCGCTGGGGCTTTCCACCGCGCATCTTGGCAAGCCGCACCGCTTCTATCGCGCTTTCTACAACCTGCGCTGGTCGCCGGTGAGCCGCGAGGTTGCCGGAATTGCGGTGTTTTACAACGCGCTCGGCCTGTACACGCTGCTTGCTGTGCTGCCCGGGCTGTTTGCCTGGCTGCTGCCGCAGAACCTGATGCAAGTGCTGCAAAACGTCTCCGGTTGGCTGGCGGTGCTGTCCGGTCCGGTTGCGCTGTACGCCATGTACCGGATCTATCGCATCAAGGCGCGGCCGTATTGGGACCACTGGCAGGTGGCGAGTTCTTTCTACGGTTCGATGCTGGCCCTGGGCCCGCTTGTCGTTGCACTGGTCTACGCCGGCGTGCTGACCTACCAAGGGCGGGCGTTTTCCGGCTTGCTCACCGTGCTCGCCTGGCCGATGGTGCTGGGACTGGCGATCGAAGGCCTGGGCCTGATCGTCCATGCGCGCGACCTCGAGCGCCGCGGCGGCGAGGCGGCCGCCTCACACATGGAACAGCGCACCCGCTTCGGCAAGACCTACATTCTGCGCAACACCGGCTTGGTTGCGGGCATTGCGCTCGTTGTCGCGCTGACCGTCACGCATGCCGACGGTGCACCCGGTTTTTGGGTCTGGGTGCTCGCCGCCATGATGATCGTCGCCACCGCGCTCATCGGCCGTGCCCTCTTCTACGTGCTGGTGATTCCGACCACCATGCCGGGCGCGTTTTTCTGGCGCAACAAAGGTTTCGAAGAGCACGCGCGCAAGACCGGGCTGGCGAAGATGCCGCAGGTTGGCGTGCTTCCGGACGCACACTGATGAAATCATCGTCGTTCTGGAAGGCAGGACACCCACCCACGTTGTTCGCAGCGTTTCTGTACTTCGATCTCAGTTTCATGGTCTGGGTCATGCTCGGGCCGCTCGGCGTGCAGATCGCAAAGGATCTCGGGTTGAACGCAGCGCAAAAAGGCCTGATGGTCGCGACCCCGGTGCTAGCCGGCGCGCTGCTGCGCATTGTGATGGGCGTGCTGGTTGATCATCTCAAGCCGAAGATGGCCGGGATGGTCGGCCAGGTCTTGGTTCTGGCCGGGCTTGCCTGGAGTTACTGGTTCGAGATCACGACCTACCAAGAGGTCCTGGTGCTGGGGATGTTCCTCGGCATGGCCGGGGCCTCGTTCTCGGTTGCGCTGCCGCTCGCTTCGCGCTGGTATCCGCCGGAGCACCAGGGCGCGGCCTTGGGCATCGCCGGCGCGGGCAACTCCGGTACCGTTCTTGCCGCGCTGTTCGCCCCGGCGCTGGCCAACTGGTACGGTTGGAACAACGTGTTCGGACTGGCGATGATCCCGCTCGCATTGACGCTGGTCGTATACGCCGCGCTTGCCAAGGACAGCCCCGACTGCCCGCCACCCAAGTCGCTGTCGGCCTACCTGGAGGTGCTGCGCGACAAGGACGCGTGGTGGTTCATGTTTTTCTACAGTGTGACCTTCGGCGGTTTCGTCGGGCTGGCGTCTTCGCTGACCATCTATTTCAACGATGAGTATGGACTGAGTCCGGTCGTCGCCGGCTACTTCACCGCTGCCTGCGTGTTCGCGGGCTCGCTGGTGCGCCCGGTCGGCGGCTTCATTGCCGATCGCGTCGGCGGCATCAAGTCACTGTCGGTGATGTACGTTCTGGCGGCGCTGTTCCTCGTGGCCGTCAGTTTCGGCCTGGGGAGCCGCTGGCTCGCGCTCGCGATGTTCGTGTGCGCCATGCTGTCGTTGGGCATGGGCAACGGCGCGGTGTTCCAGTTGGTGCCGCAGCGCTTTCGCAGGGAAATCGGTGTGATGACCGGGATGGTCGGCATGGCCGGCGGCATCGGCGGTTTTTACCTGGCGTCGAGCCTCGGCTACTCCAGGCAGCTGACTTCGAGCTACCAGGCGGGACTGTTGATCTTCGCCGGCCTGGCGATCGTCGCGCTGCTTGGGTTGACAGCGGTAAAGGCCCGCTGGCGCACGACCTGGGGCGCGGCGCACCTCACGGCGGCAAAGGTCTGATGTCCGCCGCCTCTGCAGGGTTCGACGCAACGGCGCGGCAGGCCGCGTGAAAGAGCGGTAGCATGGCGCGCTTTCGTCCCTCGCGTCCCACTGCCGATTCGCAGATGCCCCTTGCCGTCGTCACCGGAAGCGCCAGCGAAGCGGGTCCCTGCGAGCGCAACGAAGATTACTGCGGCGTCGTCACTCCCGAAGGCCCTGAGCGGGATACAAAAGGCGTGCTGCTCGCCTTGGCCGACGGTGTCGGCGGCGCCCGCGGCGGACGCGATGCCTCGGAATACACGGTGCGCGGGCTGCTCGCCGACTACTACGCTACTTCCGACACCTGGCCGGTTCCGCAGGCGCTCGACCGGGTGCTCAACGCCAACAATCAGTGGCTCATCGGCCGCGCTGCCGCTCACCGCGAGCTCTCGGGTATGGCGACCACGCTGTCCGCCCTGGTGCTGCGCGGCCAGCGCTATTACATCGCTCACGTCGGCGACAGCCGCATCTATCTGATGCGCGGGGAACGCTTCAAGCGTCTCACCACCGACCACGTCTGGGACCGCGAAGACATGCGCCACGTGCTAACGCGCGCGGTCGGCCTGTCCCCGCATCTGGTGATGGACCATGCCGATGACGCGCTCGAAGAAGGCGACACCTTCCTGCTCGCGAGCGACGGCGTGTGGGAGCCGCTCGGCGACAAGGAGATGCACGAAGCCCTGCAATTGCACCAGGACCCCGGGCGCGCTGCGAAAGCGCTGGTGGCGAGAGCGCTCGCGCGCGGCGGTAAGGACAACGCCACCGCCGTGGTCGCACGCGTCGAAAAGCTGCCTGCCGGGGACTTGCTCGACACCCTGGCGGAAGGAACGAGGCTTGCGCCGCCGCCACGCCTCGCCCCGGCGCAGTGGCTCGATCGTTTCGAAGTAGTCGAGCTGCTGCATGAATCGCGCGCGACGTTGCTGTACAAGGTGCGCGATCGCGAGAAGGGTTCGCTGGCCGCACTCAAGACGCTGCAGCCGGGGCTGGCGAACGACGCCGATCAGTGCGCGGCGCTGCTGGGCGAGGAGTGGCTGGCCGGCCGCGTGGTGTCGCACTACTTTCCGCAGGTGCTGCCGCTTGCCGCCGGCGAGCGCAGCTCTCTGTATTACGTCATGAGCTATCACGAAGGCGCCACCCTGCAGCAGCGACTGGACCACGGCGAGCATTTCTCCGTGAGTGCCGCCGTGCAGATCGGCATCCGTCTGCTCAAAGGACTGGCTGTGCTGCATCGGCTGAACATCATCCACCGCGACATCAAGCCGGACAACGTGCATCTGGGCAGCGACGAGAAGCTGCGCATCCTCGATCTCGGCGTGGCGCTCAACCACGGCGCGATACACGAAGCGAGCGGCGGCGCGCCCGGAACGCCGAGCTTCATGGCCCCGGAACTGCTGACAGGGGCAGCCGGGAACACGCAGAGCGACCTGTACGCCGCGGGCGTGACACTGTACCACCTGCTGACCCGCAAATATCCCTACGGAGAAGTCGAGCCGTTCCAGCACCCGCGTTTCGGCGACCCGGTGCCACCGACCCGCTACCGGCCGGATGTCCCGAAGTGGCTGGAGAACCTGCTGCTCAAGTCGGTCGCGCTGGACCCGAAGCTGAGGTTCGAGACGGCAGAGGAGTTCCTGCTTGCGCTCGAGCGCGGCGAGCGAAGTGCGATCCTGCCGCCGCCGCGGACGCCGCTTCTCGCCTATGCCCAGCGCGTGCCGTGGCGATCGATCGCCGCGGTGTCGCTGGTACTCAACCTGCTGCTGATTTATTTGCTCCTCTTGCGCTAGCGGGCCGTGCCTTGCGCATGGCTGCGACGGGGGGGTGCCATCTGCGGGGGATTCGTTCCGATAGGTATAATCCCCTTCTTCCTCATCCAGTGCAGGGGTGGCCATGCCGAAAAAACTCGTTGCTCTTTGTGGTTCCGTCTTGCTTCTTTCCACCTCCTGCGTAGTCGCGCAGGAGACGGTCAAGATCGGATTGATCCTGACCTATTCCGGGCAGTTCGCCGATCCCGCTGCGCAGATCGACAACGGGATCAAGCTCTACATGGAGCAGCACGGTGACTCGGTCGCCGGCAAGAAAATCGAGATCATCAGGAGGGACGTCGGTGGTCCCATTCCCGACGTGGCCAAGCGGCTCGCGCAGGAACTCGTGGTGCGCGACAAGGTGGACATCCTCGCCGGATTCGCGCTCACCCCGAACGCGCTCGCCGTCGCCGACCTGTCCGTGGAAGCGAAGAAATTCATGGTGATCATGAACGCCGCCACCTCGATCATAACGACGAAGTCGCCCTATCTGGTGCGGGTGTCGGTAACGCTGCCGCAGAATTGCGAGACCCTGGGAACCTGGGCCTACAAGAATGGGGCGAGGAAGGTCTACACCATGGTTTCCGACTATGGACCGGGTCTCGATGCGGAAGCCGCGTTCCAGCGAGCGTTCAAGGAAGCCGGCGGTGAAATCATCGGCTCGGTTCGCATGCCCATCGCCAATCCCGACTTCAACGTGTTTGTGCAACGCGCGAAGGACATCAACCCGGAAGGTATTTTTCTGTTTGTTCCCGGTGGAGCGCAGCCTCCGGCGCTTGCCAAGGCGCTGATCACGCTGGGGATCGATCCAAAGAAGACCAAGGTGATGGGGCAGGGCGAGATTACCGACGAGACCGCCCTCATGACCATGGGCGATGCCAGCATCGGCATCGTCACTGCGTTTCACTACGATTTCAAGCACGATTCAAAACTGAACCGTGAGTTCGTCAGGGCGTACAACGGAAAATTCAAGCGCAATCCCGACTTTTTCTCGGTCGGCGGCTACGACGGCATGCATCTCATCTACGAATCGCTGAAGAAGACCGGCGGCAAGACTGACGCCGAGAGCCTCATCAGCGCGGCCAAGGGCATGAAATGGGAAAGCCCGCGTGGACCGATCTCGATCGATCCGGAAACGCGTGACGTGGTGCAGACTGTATACATACGGCGTGTCGACAAGGTTGGTGGCCAACTGCAGAACGTCGAGATCGAGAAGTTCGAGAACGTCAAGGATCCGGTCAAGGCCCGGATGAGGAAGTAGACCTGCCGCAGGCTCAGCGGTCACAAACAATGGCTGTGATCCCGACCCCTGTTGCAGTGGTCGACGCCATGCTGATGTCCGCAAGCACGACCCGATTGTTCGAAAGGGACGCGCAGTTGCGTGCCCTGTACGCATGCGTCGGGGTGTCGATCGCACTGCACGCCCTGGCGCTCGCCGTATTTCCCGGGCTCCGGTCGCACACGGATGCGAGCAGCCCGAAAGCCCTGACAGCGTGGTTCGCATCCCAGTCGCGGCCTGCCGAAATTCGGCGCGCGACTCGGGGTGCGGCACCTGCGGCGCCCGCGCCTCCCCGCCAGGAGCGGGAAACGCTCGCGCTCGCGGCGCCTGCATCCGCCTTTACACAGGCTGCACCCACACCAGTGCAGGATCCGGGTCAGACGGAGCCGCCGCGCGCCCAGCCCGTGCCGGTGGAATCGGCGTCCGTGGCGGAGCCGCTACCAGTACAGACTGAAGCGTCCGCCCGTCCGTCCGTCGCCACTGCCGACGATGCAGTGCTGCGAAGGCAGTACTTGATTGACTTGGTCAGCGCCGCGAAACGCTATATGCGCTATCCGCCACAGGCGAGGGAGCGCGGGTGGGAGGGCAGGGTCGAAATCCGGCTGGTCATCGACGCGAGCGGAACCATCAAGAGCGCAGTCGTAAAGACCTCGAGTCGCTACCAGGTGCTCGACGACCAGGCGCTCGACATGGTCAAGAAGGGGCAGCCGCGCCTGCAGGTCCCGCCGGCGTTGCGCGGGCGCGAATTTAGCGTGGACATACCGGTAACCTTCGAGCTGCTGACCGGCTGAGGCGCAGGGGTTATTGGGAAGGGTCGCGCGCCCTTCCGGACAGTATCTTCGTGAGAACCAGAAGCACGACCAGGGTAAGGCTGTAGACCCACAGTTGAATTCCGTAGGGACGGGCCGTATAGCCTACGAGCGTGTGCATCAACTTTCCGAAAATGCTGTCGTCGGGCAGGTATTGCGATGTATCCCATATGGTTTCACCCAGGGGCGGGAGGATGTCTGCCTGCACCAGATAGGCGGCGCCCTGCGCAGCCATCCCCGCGGCGAGCAGCAGGATAAGCCAGCCCGTCACGGTGAACAGATGCTTCGTCGGCACGCGCAGGAGGCCCAGATACATCGTGACGGCCAGCACCAGGCCGCCGGCGAGGCCAAGTGCAAATCCAGTGCCGAGTTCGCCGCTCTGCCCCGGGCCGGCGGAGGCAATGCCGTGGAGGAACAGGACCAGTTCCGACCCTTCGCGCAGCACGGCCAGGGCCACGACCACCGACAAGGCGTAGAGGGGTTTGCTACCCACGCGCACGGCCGCACCGACCGAAGTCAAGCTCATCGTCATCTCGCGGCCATGTCGGCTCATCCAGATGTTGTGCCAGCCGAGCATGGCCACCGCCACGAAGAGTACGGTGGCGTTGAATATTTCCTGCCCCAGACCCGCGGCTGCCGCAGCAAGCACGTCGGCGAATGCCGCAACCATCAGCGCACCCAGCGTGCCAGTGGCGACGCCGCCGGCGACCCATGAAGTCCTTCGGGCGACGCCACGAGTGGCCGCCAGCACGATGCCGACGACCAGCGCGGCTTCGAGGACTTCACGCAAGACGATGACGGCGGTGGCCAGCATGGTTTCCTGTCGCCTACCTGGCTATGATGCTGCCCTTGGCGGTCTTTTCATGGAATTCGCCGACGAACCTGTAGGTCCCGGGCTTGAGCGGTCCCAGCGTGAGGGTCGCATCGCTTTTTCCGGGGATCGCCTTTTCGCGCTTCAGATCGTGGCTTTCGAACTCCTCGGCGGTGGCATCGAGATTCTTGACGACGAGTTTGAACTTCTTGCCGGCGGGAACGGGGAGTTCCTGCGGTTCGAACCTGTGGTCGCGAATCGTCAGCGTGAACGAAAGATCCTGAGCTGCGGAAGGAACCGCTGCCAGCAGACCGAACAGCCAGACGAGATTTAACCAAAACAACGGTTTGAGCATTTATAGTGAGCTTACCGTGAAAATGGATATGGTAATGATATTGATTCGTATTTGCTGTGTCAAGTCAGCCACGACTTGATGAATCGCCGCTCCCCCACTCCCGCCGGACTCGAGGGCGTCTTCGGTCCTCGCGGGCCGCTCGCGCGCAGCATTCCCGACTACCGCGTGCGGCCCCAGCAGGCCAAGATGGCGGATCAGGTTGCCAGCGCCATTCGCGACAACGCGGTGCTCGTTTGCGAGGCCGGTACCGGCACCGGCAAGACTTTCGCGTACTTGGTTCCCGCGTTGCTGTGCGGGGGCAAGGTCATCATCTCGACCGGCACGAAGACGCTGCAGGACCAGCTTTACCATCGCGACCTGCCCACAGTACGCGACGCCCTCAATGTGCCTTTGACGACGGCACTGCTCAAAGGGAGGAACAACTACGTTTGTCACTATTACCTCGAACGCAACCTGTCGGAAACGCGTTTTCACAGCCGTGAGGCCGTCGCCGACCTTCGGCAGATTGCCCGCTTCGCGCGAACGACCGCGAGCGGTGACAAGAGCGAATTTCCGGAGGTCCCCGAGAGTTCTCCGGCCTGGGATCTGGCCACGTCGACCCGGGAGAATTGCCTCGGCCAGGCGTGCCAGCGTTTTGCCGACTGTTTCGTGGTGGCGGCGCGCCGGGAGGCGCTTGCCGCCGACGTCGTCGTGGTGAACCACCACCTGTTCTTCGCCGACGTGACCCTCAAGGACGAGGGCACGGCCGAACTGTTGCCGGCGTGCAACGCCGTGATCTTCGACGAAGCGCATCAGCTGCCGGAAACGGCGACGCTGTTCTTCGGGGAGAATCTTTCCTCCGGACAGTTGGGCGAGCTCGCGCGGGACTCTCGCGCGGAAATGCTCTCCGGGGCACAGGACGTGCCTGCGGCTCTGGGTCTGGCCGCCAGTCTGGACAAGGCGGCCAGGGACTTGCGCCTCTCGCTGCCCGACGAAGGCGCGCGCCTTACCGCCGCATCCGCACGCCTGCGCCCCGGGTTCTCGGACGCGCTCGCCGCGGCGGGGTCCGCGCTCGCCGCTCTGGGCGTCGGTCTGGAGTCCCTTGCCGAGCGCAGCGACGGCCTGGCGCGATGCACCGAGCGGACAAGAAAGACGCGCGTACTCCTCGATCACTGGCGCGACGATCGCCGCGCCGGCTACGTCCGGTGGGTGGAACTGTTCGGTCACTCGCTGCACTTGAATGCGACGCCACTTTCCATCGCGGAAGTATTCCGCAGGCAGATCGACAGCCGTCCTCGCGCCTGGATCTTCACTTCGGCGACGCTTGCCGTCGGAGGAGATTTCAGCCACTACCGCGGCGAGCTGGGGCTGGACGACGCGCGCACCGCCTGCTGGGACAGCCCGTTTGACTATGCCCGACACGCGCTGCTCTACGTTCCCCGCAACCTGCCGGCACCCAACAGCGACCTCCACACCCGGGCAGTCGTCGATGCCACGCTGCCCCTCATCCGGGCGAGCGGCGGGCGTGCATTCCTGCTGTTTACTTCGTTGCGCGCCATGCGGCTGGCGCACGAGGTGCTCAGGGAGAGACTCCAGGTTCTGCAACTCGACCTGCCTTTGCTGCTCCAGGGCGAAGGCTCGCGCAGCGAGCTGCTGCGGCGATTCCGACAGCTGGGCAATGCGGTGCTGCTCGGAAGCGCGAGTTTCTGGGAGGGCGTGGATGTGCGCGGAGAGGCGCTGTCGCTCGTGGTCATCGACAAACTGCCGTTTGCTCCTCCTGACGACCCGGTACTGGCGGCGCGGCTGGAAGCGCTCGAGAGCGAAGGGCGCAACCCCTTTCTCGAATATCAATTGCCGGAAGCCGTGATATCCCTGAAACAGGGGGCCGGCCGGCTGATTCGCGACGAAGCCGACCGCGGCGTCCTGGTCATCTGCGATCCGCGGCTGTTCTCGAGACCCTACGGTCGAAGGATTCTCGCGAGCTTGCCGCCGATGAAGCTGGTACGCGATCTTGACGACGCGCTCCGCTTCATCGCCCCTCCAGACGCCCCGACGGCGCGCCTGGGCGTCGGGTTGGCCGCCCCGGAGCCCTCTAGCGGTCCAGGCGGGTGATCGTGCTCTTCACATAGGCGTTGTCCGGAAAGTTCATCCGCAGCACACGGTCGGCGTCTTTTCGCAGTTCCGGCATTCCCAGCGCGTCGTAAGCCTGGACCAGGATCAGAAGGGCATCCTCGAGGGCGGGCGCCTGGGGGTAGTTCTTCAAGGCGAACTGCGCGCGATTTGCGGCAGCGACGTATGCGCCCCGTCTCATGTAATAGCGGGCGACGTGTATCTCATGAGACGCCAGCGCATTGATGAGGTATTTCAT
>JBGPTG010000016.1:0-20825 GCA_041490545.1 Gammaproteobacteria bacterium | reverse complement strand
CACCGGCGCGAGCGCGCGGTACAGCTCGGGAAAGCGCACGTCGTAGCATAGGGAGAGCGCGATGCGGCCGAAGGGAGAATCGATCGCCTTCGCTTCGCGCCCGGCTTCGATCGTGCTCGACTCGTCGAACCGCTCGGTTCCGAGCTGCAGGCCGAACAGGTGGATCTTGTCGTAGCGCGCGACGCGCTTTCCTGCCGAATCGTAGACGAGACAGCTGTTCCTGACCTTGCCGGGATCGTCACAGGCAAGAGGCACCGAACCCCCGACCAGCCAGACGCCGTGACGCGCCGCGGTCGACGCAAGGAAATCCTGGATCGGGCCGCTGCCGTCCTGCTCGCGCGCGGCGACCTTGTCGCCGTCACGCGTCCCGAGTATGCAGAAATACTCCGGGAGCGCCACCAGCTTCGCGCCCTCGGCCGCGGCCTGGGCGACAAGCTTCCCAGCCTCTGCGAGATTTTCGTCGACCCGCGGCGTCGACACCATCTGGATCGCGGCTACGCGGAATGGTGCAGATAATGTCATGGGGGAGACTGCTGCGGGGTGTCTGCGGTGCGCACGTCCGCCTTGAGGGGCTTCACTTGCGGCTCAGTCCATGTCCCGGTGATCTTGTATTCGAACGCGAACGCCTGGCCAAGCGGATTCTTCAATATCTTATCCAGGATGAGCGCCCCCAGGCCCCAGACCGGGTTCACGACGACCAGGACGATCGAGGAAATGCTGTTCCCGACCGACGGCTCGACGCGCGCGCGAAGGTCCTGGGTCTCTTTCACGAAGTCGATGCTGCCGTCCATGGTCACCCGCGCCGAGGCTCCGCGCATCTCGAACTCGCTCATGGTCATGATGCCGTCGGTGATGCCGGCCTTGCCGCGGATGCTGTCGAAGGCGAATCCCCGCCCGAACAGGTCGCGGAAATCCAGCGTCGCCAGGGACTGCAAGCTGAGAATACCGAGCAGACGCGCCGCGCCGGGCTCGGCCTTGAGAAACTGCCCGTTCTCCGCCTTGAGTTCCAGGCTGCCCTTGAGCGAGGGAAAGTCTATCGATTGGGGACTGCCCGCCCAGTTGAGGGAGCCCTTGAGCGTCGCTTGGCCGCGCTGCAGAGTCCGCGGGTAACCGATCCGATCGAGGTACTTGCCAGCGTCCCTGATTTCGAGTCCGAAGCTGACGTTGACACCCGGGCGCTGTGCCCACGCCTGCCATGTACCGTTCGCCGTCAGCAGGCTCTCCGGCCCGGTCAGGACCAGCTTCTCGATGCGCCAATCGAGCGCCTCGTTGACGGCGATCAACTCGAGCCGGCCCAGGTTCTTGTCCGCGACCACAAGATTGTCGGCGATGATGTCCAGGGCGGGCAGGTTGCGCGAAGGAGCCTCCACCTTCCCGCCGGGTGCGGGCTCCGGCAGAGTGAAGTGCTTGAGCCGGGCCACGATGCGGCCTTGTCCTTCCGGTCGCCATGCAATCTCGCCGGCGAGTTCCTTCGACGAAACGTTGGCGATCCATACGCTGCCGCTGGTGCCGGCCCGAAGCGTGACGTCGTTGAGTCGCCTGCCGCCGAAATCGAGCGCCGCCACCTTGAGGTCGAGCGACGACGACGAAAGATGGTCGTCGCCATCGCCAAACAACTCGCGCCATCGGTCCACGTCGACGTAATCGAGCCGACCGGTCACCGCCAGGCCGGAGCGGTCGGAAAGCACCGCCGGCTCGTTGAGACCCAGGATCCCGCGATCGAGCACGTAGCGCTCGCCTTCGCGGCGCCGCTCGATCTGCAGGTTGATGGAGCTGCCAAGCGATGCATTGATGGTGTCGCCGCGGCGGGTGCTCACCGCGGTGACACGCTCGACCTTGAGGAGCATCGGCTCGACCGCGGTCTTGCCGAACGGAGCGGGAAGCGCAATGGAGATCCCGGTGAGCTGCGACTGCAGCGACGCCGTGACCGGGCCTCCCGGTGTGCCGCTGACGGTCGCCTGCCAAGCGGCGGCACCCGAAGCCCGGCGCAGCAGCGCGCTGTCCCAGGAGCGCGGAAACTGCGAGACGCTGGCGGTCCCGTGCGCGTTAGCGACGATGGTGCCGTCGGCGCGAGTGGAGACCGAAAGTGTCGCCGGCCCTCCAAGGAACTGTGCCGTGAGCGCGCGCGCGCTGACGCCAGAGCCGGTGAATTCGATGCGGCCGTTGACCTGCGCAAAGGGGGGCGCTTCGGCGTCGAGGCGGATCTGATTGGCTAGGAATTGATAGTCCCCGGTCACCTTGGCCTGGTCGGTGTGCCTCAGCGGCAAGTCGAGCAGCAGCGACAGCCGGCCCGCGCCGCTCGCCTGGAACCCCTCGGTAAAACCGTCCAGGTATTTCGTGACCGGGCTTTGCGCGATGAACCTGAGAAACGCGCTCGTCTCGCCCTCGGCCTGGACGTCGACTTCGACGCGTTCGTCGCCGCTGTACAGGTCCGGGACGCGAACGCGCACGTTGTTCGAGCGCACGTCGAAAATCGCGGCCCTGGAGGCCGCAATGCGCATGCTCCTGCCGTCGAAGATCAGCTCGCCGGTAACGCCGGTCGCCGCCGGCCAGCCTTCTGCGAAGCGAAACTCCGCGTTCTCGACCCTGGCCACGACCTGGAAGATGCCGATGGAGGGATCCGCGAAGGGGAAGCGGGCGAGGTCCCCCTTCAACCTCAGGCGTACGTCGTTCGACTGGCCCGCGCGGGTCGAAGCCTTCAGATACTCCACCACGGGCGCCGGCAGGTACGGCACGTAACGGTACACGCTGCGCCCGTCGGCTCTCGAAAAGTGACCGGTCAGATCGATCACGCCCGGTCCGCCTTCCCGGCTCGAAAAGGTGCCGAACAAGGTCCCGGAGAAGTCGCGGTTGACGATCGAGAGATTGTTGAAGGCCACCTCGAACTGCCCCGGCTCCAGCGTCCAGCTGAGCTGGGTGGTGAGCGACTCCAGCTGCACCGTGCTCTCGGCGATGATCCCGGGGAGCTCGAGCGTCACCTGCCGCGACGCCAGGGTCAGGGTGCCGCCCTTTTCGCTCGCCTCGACCCGGCCGGAGAGCCCCGCAAAACCCGGATGTCCTGCATTGGCGCGAGCGGCAAGATTGCTGAACCCGCCGCGCAGGTTGTACTCGCTGGGATTCTCCGTATCCCCGGCCCAGGCCATCTTGAGATTCTGCACGCCGCCGCGCGGCGCGGTCGCCGCCAGCTGCGCACGCGCCGCCTGAGGGAAAGGCAGATACTCGGCGAGGTCGGCCAGAGGCCCCAGTTCGAGCTGATCCGCCTCCGCCTCCACCTTTTGCGGAGCGCCCTCCCCGGCCTGCCGCCAGCGCACGCGGAAGTCCGCCGGGGCGAGCGCAACCCCGGACCGGGTCTTCAGGGTGAGTTTGCGTCCGAAGAACTCGAAATCCCGTTCCGACGACTGCCGGGCTCCGAGACGTCCCTGCAGGTATTCCAGGTCGAGCAGGGGCAGCCCCTTGGCCACCCGCGTGACCACCTGCGCGAGCGCCACGTCGGCGGTGACTTCGCTCACGTGGTTTTCGCCCACGCTGAACCAGACGCGAACGCCGCCCTTTCCGGATTGAATGGCCAGCGGAGTGTCCAGCCACGGCCGCCATGCCGTGAGGTCGGTGTACTCCAGTTCTGCGTAGAGTTGTCCGGTCCAGGACTGAAGTGCGAGCAGGTCACCGCCGCGCAGCTCACCGCGGATGTCGAGCTTGGACGCGAGTTCCGCCGGCGGCGTGGCGCGCAGCGCGAAACGACGCGCGCTGCCGTCCCGCAGCTGAAAATTGACCTCCGAAAGCGACAGCGGCGGCGCGCCGCGCTGTTCGTCGACCCAGGTGATCGCGGCGTCGCGGACGATGACCTGCCGTTGCGACAGCACCCATTGCGCGACCCCCGCCTCGCTTCCGGGTTGAGCGTGCAGTTCGATGCCGGCGACATGGAATCTTCCGGCGGAGTCGCGCCGCACTTCCAGCCGCGGCCGCTCGAATGCAAGCGAGTGAAACCGCGGCGATCCGACCAGAACCGATTGCCAGGAAAACGTGGCTTCCACCACCGGCAGCGACAGCGCGGGGCGACCGTCGGCATCGTGGACCGTCACGTTGCCGAGGAACAGTTCCGGACGCAGACCCTGCCAGCCCGCCTCGATGCTGCTGATGGTCACGCGCAGGCCGAGCGCCTTTGACACCGACTGCTCGATTTCCGCGGAGTGAGCGCCGACGTTGGGGAGAATCCAGTAGCGCAGCGCCAGGACCGCCGCGCAGAACGCGAAGTAGACGGCAACCAGCGCCCAGCCGAGAATCGCTACGGCGACTCGCCACCGGCTCTGCGGCGGAAAATCGAGTTCCTGCAGGACCGTTTCAATCTTCACGGCAGATGATTTTCAAGGACTGGGGGCTCTCCGATCCGGCGGAGCCTCGCTTGGAGTAAGCTCCGCCCGATCCCGTGAACGCGAGGCCGCCCCTTCGCGATGACCGGATCGGCTATCCGCCGCATTCTACCCGCAAGCCCCGACGATGGCGCGAAAAGAGACCCACGACCTGCCCGATGCCCGGGGATTCTCCCGCTACGCCGGGAGCCTTCTGGAGGCTCACCCCGAACTTCAGGAGGAGATGGACCGGGCGGCGTGGGCGCAATGGGACGCGCAGTCCATGCGCGATTTCCTGCGCGGGAAGAACACCGGCGACGAACCCGCGCTGCGCCAGGCGCTCAGGCAACTCAGACACCGCGTGATGCTGCGGGTGCTGGCGCGCGATCTCGCCGGGCTCGCGGATCTCGCGGAAGTCTGCGCCGCGATGACCTCGCTCGCCGAAGTATCGGTGACCGCCGCGCTCGCATGCCTGGAGCCCGCGCTCGAGGCGGCGCACGGCACCCCAGTGGCCGGCGGCCGGCCGCAGAAGCTCATGGTGGTGGGCATGGGCAAGCTCGGCGGCGCCGAGCTGAACGTGTCCTCCGACATCGACCTGGTGTTCGTCTACCCGGAAGAGGGCGAAACGCAGGGGCCGCGGCCGCTCAGTCACCACGAATTCTTCGACAGGCTCGGACGCCGGCTGATCGCGATACTCAACGACACCGACGAAACGGGCCGCGTGTTCCGCGTCGACATGCGCCTGCGGCCCTGGGGCGACGACGGACCGCTCGCGGCCAGCCTCGAAGCGCTCGAACACTATCTGATCACGCAAGGGCGCGAATGGGAACGCTACGCCTGGATCAAGTCCCGGACGCTCTCGGGGGACCAGACCGAAGAATTGTCGGGAATCGTCCGGCCGTTCGTGTTCCGCAAGTATCTCGACTACGGCGCGATCGGCGCGATGCGCGAACTGCACGCGCAGATCCGCGCCGAGGTGACGCGCCGCGAGTTCGCCGACCACATCAAGCTCGGCCCCGGGGGCATCCGCGAAATCGAATTCATCGCACAGGCGTTCCAGTTGATCCGCGGCGGTCGTGACGCCTCGCTTCAGCTGCGCCCTACGCTCGGCGTGCTGGCGCTGCTCGGGGACAAGGCCGTGCTGCCGCGGCAGGCGGTCGCCGAACTGTCCGAGGCGTACGTGTTCCTGCGGCGACTCGAGCATCGCCTGCAGTACCTCGACGATGCCCAGACCTTCGAGCTGCCCGTGCAGGACGATGACCGGGGCCGCATCGCGTGCAGCCTGGGTTTTCCCGCCTGGGACGCCTTCCGCGCCGCGCTCGAGCAGCATCGTGGGCGCGTCACCGGGCATTTCGAGGCGGTGTTCGCCACGGAACCGGCGGCGCGCCACTCGCTCGCTCCGCTGTGGCGGGACGGCGAGCGCGCCGAACTGGAAGCAAAGCTCGGCGCGCTCGGCTTCAAGGAACCGGGCGACAGCGCTGCGCGGCTCGAAGCGGCGCGCAGGAGCAACCGCTACGCGACGCTGCCGCAGGCGAGCCGCGAGCGCTTCGATGCGCTGGTGCCGCGGCTGCTCGAGCACTCGGCCGGCCAGGCCAATCCCGATGTCACCCTGGCCCGCTGCCTGAATCTGCTGGACACCATCGCGCGGCGCGCGGCTTACCTGGCGCTGCTCGATGAGCACCCCGCGGCGCTCGCGCAGGTGGCGAAGCTGATAAGCGCGTCGAGCTGGACCGCCGACTATCTCAACCGCCATCCGGTGGTCCTCGACGAGCTGCTCGACGCGCGCCTTCTGCTGGCGGCCCCCGATTGGGGGGAGTTCGGCCGCGCGCTGCGCCAACAGCTCGCGCAATCGGCCGGCGACATCGAGCGGCAGATGGACGCGCTGCGCGAAGCGCACCACGCCCAGGTTTTCAGGCTGCTCGCGCTCGACCTTACCGGCGCGTTGAGCGTCGAGCATCTCGCCGACCATCTCTCGGACCTGGCCGACGCGGTCCTGCAGGCGACGCTCGACTGCGTCTGGTCGCAATTGCCAGGGCGCCACCGCGAGCGGCCGCGCTTCGCGATCATCGGCTACGGCAAGCTGGGCGGCAAGGAACTCGGCTATGCCTCCGACCTCGACATCATTTTCCTTCACGACGAAGACGACGGCGAGGCGCAGGCGAATTACCAGCGGCTGGCGCAGCGGCTCAACCACTGGCTCACCACGCGCACGGCGGCCGGCGTGCTGTTCGACACCGACCTGCGCCTGCGGCCCGACGGCGCAAGCGGCCTGATGGTGAGCTCGGTCGAAGCGTTCCGGCGCTATCAGCGCGAGACCGCGTGGGTGTGGGAGCACCAGGCGCTGACGCGCGCGCGCTTCTGCGCGGGGGATGCGGAAGTCGGCGCGGCGTTCGAGGAAGAGCGGCGCAGCATCCTGGAGATGGAACGCGATGCAGAGAAATTGCGCAACGAGGTGCTAGCGATGCGGCAAAAGCTCCTCGAAGGCCACCCGAACACGAGTGATCTCTTCGATCTCAAGCACGACCGCGGCGGCATGATCGACATCGAGTTCATCGTCCAGTACCTGGTGCTCGCGCACGCGCACCGGCACGCGGAACTCGTGGCGAACAGCGGCAACATCGCGCTGCTGCGAGTCGCCGCGGCACTCGGATTGGTTCCCGGAGATGCCGCGGAAACTGTCGGCTCAGCCTACCGCGAGTTCAGACGGCTGCAGCACGGCCTGCGGCTGAACGGCGCGAGATACGCGCGCGTGCCGGAGGAACAAGTGAAAGAGCAGATCGCAGCAACGCTCGCGCTGTGGCATAAGGTGTTCGGGAACGAATGAAGCGTCAGAGCAGCCCGGAATCATCGCGATGTTGAAGTCCACGCGCTCATGAACGATAATTCGCCCGTGCAGGCACATAGCGGAGGGAATCGCATGCTCGTCTCTCGCTCCCGCGACAAGCTGATCAACGCCATCCTGTACTTTGCCGAGCACACCCGCGGCCTCGGCAAGATCAAGCTCTTCAAGTTGCTCTACTTGCTCGATTTCGAGCACTTCCGCCAGACCGGCCGCCCGGTCACGGGCATGGAATACCGCGCGTGGAAGATGGGCCCGGTGCCTGCCGAGCTGGTACAGATCTGGGACGACCTCGACGCCGACCTCGCGGAGGCTATCGAAGTCCGGCCGGAGAAGGTGTACGACTACGTGCGCGAGAACGTCGTCCCCAAACGGCGCTTCGACGATACGCACTTCACCCCGCGCGAGCTGCGGATTCTTGGCGAACTCTCCGCGCGCTACGTTGAAGACTTGTCTGAAAAACTGATCGATGTCACCCATGACGAGAACGGCGCTTGGGCAAGCGTGTGGCAGGACGGTGCGGGAAGCGACCAGGTGATCGGTTATCGCCTCGCTCTGGCCGAGGACGACCCGAACCACGAAGCCATCCTGAAGGCGGCTGCCGAATACGAGGCAATCGAGCGCGCAAGCGCGGCAAACGCGCGTCCTCCGCGTCGGCTTGCCGCAGGTTAGGCGCGAATGCCGTTGCCGGGCGAGATTTACCGGCACGATCGCTTCTACCGGAACGAACAGGGAGAGTGGGAGACGAAATATCTTGTCCTGCTCGCCTTTACGCCGGGGCGGGACGTCATTTACCGGCTTCTGACCAGTGCGCCGCACGGACGCCCGGAAAGGCCTCCGTGTTATCACGGCGATCCCTACCCCGGTTATTTTCTGGGCGTGCCCGGCGCGCCGTTGACGCGGCCCACCTGGGTCGATCTGCGTGCCGCGGACGATTACGACTCGCGCGATTTCGGCACCGACACGGCGAACGGCACCGTTTCCCTCATCATGAACCTCCCGCTGCCTGTGCTTTGCGCGGTGCTGACGTGCGCCGCCAACGCGGAGGACACCACTCGCGAGCAACATCAAGCGCTGCTCGACCAGAAGGCGCGACTGGACTGTCCGTAGGCTACGGCTGAACGAGCAGGTTAAGCGCAGGATCGGACGCTTTCCGGCCGATCGTCCTCCAGCTTAGCCGCGCCGAGCGCGACAAGGTGGTTGCAAATTGCGACCACCTCCAGCGGCTCAGGTTTTCCCAACGGTGCCTTTCGCCTTGACCCCGTCTTGCTTTGAAGATCGAGAGGTGGTAAGATTTTCTTACGTATCGGTAATCGCCGATCCAGCATAGAGAGGCCATTCGATGAATCAGACCGAAATTGAACGCATGCTAATCGCAGTGGTGTGCGAGCTTCAGCAACTTAGCGGGCGAGAAATGGTGACCGTTTCTTCCAAGACACGTCCTGTCTTGGACATGCCCGGATTCGACAGTTTGAATGGCGTAGAGGCCACGGTGGATGCACTTGACCGACTGAACCTTGATCTGGATTTCAACAACGTCTTCGTCGAGAACGACAAGGCGCTCACGATCCAGCAGGCAGCAGCAAGGTTGCATACGTGCATCCAGCAGAAAACCTGAACGTGATAGCAAGGAGGAAAACCATGTCGGTTGCAGAAAGATTGCGGGAAGCTCGGGAAGCAGCAGGTCTGTCGCAAGGTCAAATCGCCAAAAAACTCGCCATGCATCGTCCGACAATCACTGAGATCGAGGCCGGTCGTCGGAAGGTCCCTGCACATGAATTGGAGCAGTTCGCAAAACTCTATGGGGTGCCTGTTAATTGGATCGTCAGTGGCTCAACTGGCGACGAAACTACTGATGCCCGAATGTTGATAGCTGCACGGGAGCTGAGCAAGATGAACGACGCTGATCTTGATCGGCTGATGAAGATGCTCCGCATGTTGCGAAAATCGGAGAAAGCTTAATGCTGAACAGGAAGCAACTTGCGACCGAGGCGGTTGTGAAAGCCTTACGGCTTCGTAAACAACTGGGCGTACCACTGAATGAATCTATTTCGGCGCTCGATGCCGCAGAAAAACTCGATATCGAAGTACGCCTCATCGATCTTCCTTCGATGGAGGGCATGTACGTTGGGGGCATTGACCCCAAGATCATTCTTTCAAGCCTTCGCCCGCAAGGGCGTCGGAGCTTCACCTGTGCGCACGAGATTGGTCATCACGTCTTCAGGCATGGGGAGCAATTTGATGAGTTGACTAGCGAGAAGACCGCGCTGCGAAAAAACGATCCCAAGGAGTACAGCGCCGACTGCTTCGCTGCCTACTTTCTCATGCCCAAAGCGACAGTTGATAGCGGAATGATGCGACACGGATTTACGTATCAAACCCTGCAACCAATTCACGTCTACTCGTTAGCAAGCTGGCTTGGCGTAGGCTACCGTACGCTTGTTAACCACCTTCGATACGGCCTTGACGTGATCTTGCACGAACAAGCGCAGCAGTTACTAAAGCTCGATCCGCGGAGTATCCGACAACAGCTTCTTGGACGCTCGGTAACCTCGCCTCTCCACATCGCTGACGCGCGTTGGATCGGACGTGCGATCGATTGCGAGGTCGGAGACTATCTCCTGGTCCCGAAAGATACGCTGACAGAAGGCACCCAACTCGTTCATGCAGACAGTCTATCAAACGGTACTTTCTTTCAGGCGTGTACGTCGGGCATCGGCCGCGTGTTCAATGACGCCTCGGGCTGGTCAGCATTTGTCCGCGTGTCACGGCGTGACTATGTAGGCCGCAGTTGCTTTCGCTTTGAAGAAGAGGTCAAAGAATGACGACAACACTATCAGTTCCAGAGTCAAACATTTCCGTTGCCTGGGCTAAGGCGTTTCTGGCGTTGATGGAACCAGGCGGTGCTCAACGCCATCCAGCCCTCATCACGGTCTCGGGACTTGACGATGGCGAAATTCCGGAACACCCGCACATCCGCGCACGTCTCGATAAGGAGTTAACCCGTCGTGGCGAAAACTCCTGTGCGACAACAGCTAGCACGATCTTCCCCTATTCAATGTGGAATCCTGCGCTCGTCAACGATGCCGAGACACTCTACAAGCGCTACGATAAAGCATGGCCCGGGATCAGCAAATGTCAGGCCAATCGAAAAGGCGTTTACTTCCGACGATTGACCGCATACCAGCCCGAAAATTACCAAGACGGGACCGTCAACCAATTGCAATTCATCATCGATACTTATCGGAAGAAAGGAAACCACCGAAAAAGCGCACTGCAGGCTTCCATCCTCGACCCAACACGCGATCACACACATAATCGACAAAAAGGGTTTCCATGCTTGCAGCAGGCGTCCTTCACACCGCTCCCTAACGGCCTTCTTTCTGTTACCGGGTTCTACGCTACGCAATACCAGTTTGAGAAGGCCTACGGCAATTATCTGGGCCTGTACTGGCTTGGACAATTTATGGCCAAACAACTTGGACTAAAGCTGACGCAGATCGTTTGCATGGCGTCAGTATTGAAGCTTGGCAACCCACCCAAGACAGAACTTGAGGCTTTTGCGCTGGATATGCGTTCGCTGGTCGGCGAAGCTATCGCAGTGTAGCCATGAGTTCGATGAAAAAATCACCCGCCGTCGTACCCAAGCGAATAAAAAAGAAAAGTGCCCGCGCGATCGTCGGCAATGCACCGACCGTATTTGTTTCTCTTAGCCCGGCGAAGCCGACAAAGGTCTTCGATACCTTTTGGCGCTTCGCGGCGGAGCGCCAGCGCGTTTTCTTTGCACGACTGGAAGGTAGGCCCGCGCCTTGGTCAAGTGACCCGGTTCTGCATGAGTACAAGTTCACTAACGCCTATCGTGCTTCCGACAGGGTCAGTCAATACTTGATCCATGACGTGATATATGCGGGATCGACCGAACCGGAGGAGGTATTTTTCCGGACCCTTCTTTTCAAACTCTTCAACAAGATCGAGACTTGGCACCTGTTTGAATCGCAACTCGGAGAACTCAGATGGGCGTCCTATCGCTACCGGGACTACAACCGTCTCCTATCGCAGGCACTAGCATCCGGTGCTGCAATCTACTCTGCTGCGTACATCATGGCGTCCGGGCATCAGATTTTTGGCGTCAAACGCAAACATCAATCACACCTGAAGTTGATTGAACTGATGTTGTCGGAATCAGCGCCGGAGCGTCTAGCCGAATGTCGTTCCATGCGCCAGGGGTTCGAACTGCTGCGGTCATATCCCTTGATTGGAGACTTTCTCGCGTATCAGCTTGTCACAGATCTTAACTACAGCGACCTCACCAAGTTCACCGAGATGGAGTTTACGATGCCCGGACCGGGCGCCCGAGATGGAATTCGCAAATGTTTTGCTTCGCTAGGCGGACTATCTGAAGTCGATATCATCCGGTTGATGGCCGACCGCCAAGAATATGAATTCGAGCGACTTGGCATCGACTTTCCGTCACTGTGGGGCCGTCGACTGCAGCTAATCGACATTCAGAATCTGTTTTGCGAGGTTGGCAAGTATGCCCGAGTAAAGCATCCCGACATAAAGGGCATATCTGGCCGCACCCGCATCAAGCAGAAGTTCAGGGAAACCGTACAGCCAATCCACTACTTCTACCCGCCCAAGTGGGCTTTGGCTTTGCCACAAATTCTCAGCATTACAAAGCCGACAAGGCGCCAACAGGCCTTGTTCTAAGGAGCGTCCATGCGATTCACCGAATATCAAGCCGCGGCAGAAAAGACGGACCAGGCGCCTCTGAATCAAGAGGACAAGATTAAGCCCCTCATGATTCCACTGCTCGGTCTTGCGGGTGAATCGGGTTCTTTGCTGACTGAATACAAGAAGTACCTGCGAGACGGGGATTCTTACAAAATCTTCCATGAACGCATCAGCGAGGAGCTGGGCGACATCCTCTGGTATGTCGCGAACATCGCCACAAAAGCGGGACTGGATCTTGGCGATATCGCAGAGAACAACCTGTCAAAGGTCGCGGATCGCTGGCACGAACAATCATCACAACTATTCGGCTCAAAGCTTTTCGATGACGACTATCCCACGCACGAACAGTTTCCACGTACATTCGAAATTGTCGTGGCGACCGAACGCGGATCAGACGGGAAACCGCATGTTCAATTGTTCTATAACAATCGACGGCTGGGGGATGAGCTGACCGACAACTCGTACGAGGACGACGGCTACCGCCTGCACGATGTCTTCCATCTCGGATTTTTAGTTGATCTTGGATGGTCACCGGTTCTTCGCAGGCGGGAATTCTTCAACTGCAAGCGCAAGAGTAGGCGGGATGTAGATGAAATCCAGGATGGCGGAAGAGCGGCAGTCATTGACGAGGCAATCGCGGCGCTGATCTTTGTCGAAGCCAAGAGAAACTCCTTTTTTGAAGGAGTCGATTCGGTCAGCTATGAGCTACTACGTACCGTCAAAGAACTGACCGCTCATCTTGAAGTCGGACGGTGCTCCGCGAAACAATGGGAGATGGCAATCCTGCAAGGCTTTCGTGTCTGGCGAGCACTGAGAACCCATGGGCGTGGGGTTATCAAGGCAGACTTACTGAATCGTACTCTTGAGTTCTTGCCGAGTTCGCACTAACTAAACTGATCCGCACGGGCAGGGTCGCCAAGCCCGGGATCGACTCGACGAGTTGCACATCGACATTTAGATTTGCGTAGCAGCAGGGCAAAGACTTGCACAGTGGACACTGAAGGGCTTGGAGTCAAGCGAACGCCTGGTCAAGAAGGCACCGAAAACAATGCTCGGATTGGCGCAATGCCTCCCGCTGACCCGCCCGCAACCGGTCGTGACGTGAAATCAATTGGCTGAACTGTCTCTGGACTGTTTCCGGTGGTCTGACCAACAGCAATTCTTCCAGCTTGGTCTTGGTGATCATGCGCTTCATGGCCAAAGTAGTACTTCTCTGGACTAGTGGCTTAGCCGTGAGAAGGAGCCCGTAGAGGAAAAGAGGTAATACATCTCTGTTGGGAGTGACGGAGTTGATCTGTTGGTTGAATGCCACGCGACGGTTCGTGAGACAAACGTTTCCAATCGACGTCGCGCTCCCCGCAATGCAAGTTACTAGCACCGATCCACCATCGACGACCGTTCCAAGCGCTATTCCTTTCTCTGAAAGCATTTCGGCTGCACGCGTTGGATAGAGCTCGTTCAGACAGATATTGTCAGATTTGATCCACTCGACTGCGCTGCCGTAGTTAGTGATGTCCTCCCGCGGCGGGGTATTTCCGGTTTGCACTTCGCCGAGTTCGCAGATCTTAGCGCGCTGCCACCCACGAGGATTTGTGAGCGGGTCACCGAAGAGCTCGAGAAAGGCGGCGGGGAGGAAGGTGTCGCCGAGTTCGAGGGCGTAACGGCGTTTGCGGCGCAGCCGGTCTGCCTGCTCCAACAATCCCGCGATTCGATTCTGCTCAGACAAGTCCGGCAGGGATAGCGACACGGACTCTATGTCCTCCTGCGAGATGCTCGGATATGCGGAATCTTGTATCAGCCGTGTCGGATTGAAGTGTTCTAACCAGTAACGCAAAAATACTGAATCGATCTCTTCAGAAGGTGCAACAGCCGCCAAGTGATTTACAACGTACGCCGGTCGAGAAAGTCGATAAATTCGATTCTTCGTGGCCGACATCCCGCTCTTAGCGAAAACAACCGTGCCGGGAGCATAGAGACGAAGTCGGTGCTCTGTCGCTGCGGACTCATCAATTCGTTCAAGCGAATTGAAACTGCCGTCTTCGCAAAGTGCATCAAGGCTGGCCGCGCGAATGAATGGATGTCCTTCGGAACCAAAAGCATCGCGGTTTTGCGGTGCTCCTTGACCTGCGCTGACGGCTGAGACGTCGCCTAACTGAACGGTGCGCACCCTCACGGCCGTTCAAGCATCTTTTCCAGCACGGCAACATCGCCGATCGCCGCAGCTTCCAGTTTCCGTAGACGCTCCAGCGTGATAGCGGGCTTTTCGTAAAACACCTCGTCCTGCTCGATCTGTCGGTAGCGGCTGGCAGAGAGTTCGTAGTTGTTGTCCTTGACCTGATCTTTCGTCACCAAGAACTGGCGGCCGAGCTGGTTGATCTCGGTTTGCAGCGGCGTGATTTGTGCTTGAAGTGTAGCGAGTTCAGCCTCGGCCTTTTCACGCGCCGTACGGGCGGCGTCCGCCTTGCCGTCGTTCGCGACCACTTCCTCGAATTTGAGCCGGTGAATGATCTCGTGATGCTTCAGCCGGTCGGCCTTGAGCGGTGCGATTTTCGTTTGCAGTTCAGCGAGGCGCTGGGTGCGCTTTTGCTGAAACTTGGCATCGCGGCGCTGCTGCCAGCAGTCGAGCAGGTCTGGGATGTCGTTCTCCGTCACTTTCTGGCGCTTGTCGTCGAGCGAAAAGCCGTCGTGCTCCATGTCGTAGTACCAGATCTTTTCCGTAGTGCCGCCCTTCGTAAACCGCAGCACGGCGGTGGAGACGCCAGCGTAGGGGCGAAAGACGCCACTGGGCATTGAGATCACGGCATCGAGACGGTTTTGCTCGATCAGCAGCCTGCGGATCTCAACATGCGCCTTGCTCGATCCGAACAGCACACCGTCGGGCACAATCACCGCCGCGCGTCCACCGTTCTCCAGCAGGCGCAGAAAGAGATGCAGGAACAGAATTTCGGTTTTCTTGACCCGGACAGGCAGCGAAGAGTTGACGTCAGCGGCGTCGATCGCGCCCTTGAACGGCGGATTGGCGAGGACGATGTCGTAGCATTTCTCTTCGTTGAAGGCCTTGGCGAGCGTGTCGCTGTAGCGGAAGTTGGGCGAGGTAATGCCGTGCAGCATGAGGTTCATGCTGCCGATGCGCAGCATGGACATGCCCGAATCGCTGTCGTAACCGGTAATCGCTTGCCGCTGCGCGTCTTCGGTGAATACTTCGCGCGGGAGCTTGGCGCCGGTGACGCCGTGCGGGTAGCCCTCGTCGTCGTAGGTCAGATCGCGCGGGTCGGTATGGGTTTCGAGCAGATGCTGCCAAGCATTGACCAGGAACCCGCAGGTGCCGGCGGCGGGATCGCATATGCGATCGCCGGGCTGCGGATCGACCATCTTGACCATCATGCGGATGATATGGCGCGGTGTGCGGAACTGGCCGTTGGTGCCGGCGGTGTTGAGCTTGGACAGCAGGTACTCGTAGAGATCGCCCTGCACGTCCTGGTTCTGCGCTGAAATCTGCAAGGCGTCAATGGCCTTGCACGCCTCGATCAGCAGGCTCGGCTTGTTGATCTTGAACTCGGCGTTTTCCATCTGGTCGGCGAAGGAGCCGTCTGCGCCGCCCAGGGTCTTGATGAAGGGAAAGACTTCCTCCTTCACGGCCTTGAGTGCCTTGTCGGCCGGCAGTTGCGTCCAGTGCGACCAACGCAGTTCCTTGCGTGGGAAGGTTGGCGTGTGTTTCTTGCTGCGACGCTGGGCTGCGCGCTCGTTGTCCTGTTCTCTTTCGTCGAGCCGCTTGAGGAATAGCAGGAAGCTCAGTTGCTCGATGGCATCGAGCGGGTTCGACAGTCCGCCGGACCAGAGCTTTTTCCAGAGGGCATCGACGGAGGAGCGGAGGTTAGAATCGGTCAGCATCGATCAGGCCGCTAGTTTATCCGTCAGGTTGAGAATTTCGCGCACTTCGGCTGGGCTGAAGAAACGATCCACTGCATTGCGGCCGAACACAGTAAGCGGCGGTTCGTACAGATCGGCTTCGGCGAGACCGCGCTGCTTGAGGAATAATTCTTGCACCGCGCGCAGAAAACGGATCTGATCGGCATTGTAACGGTGTGCGGCGATGTGATGCTCGAAGGCGCGCTGTACGACCTGCGTGTAATCGGGTATCGCGTCGAGCGTCAGCACGTGGCGCAGAAAGCCGAGGAAGTTGTCGGTCTTGAGCCCGTAGGCGATGCGGATGAGCTTGGGCGAAAGCTGCAGCTCGCCCTCGCCGAGTTCGCGGTGCAGCGTGCGCTCCAGATCGACGAGCTGCTCGTCAGTGACATCGCGACCTTCCCGGATCGCGGCGAGCGCCGGGTCGGACTCGACAATCTGCAGGACGCGGGCTTCGACGCGGCGCCGGTATTCCTCGACGTGGATTTGCTGGCCGCCTTCGCCAACCGAAATGTAGCCACGGGTTTCGATGAAGTCCGGCAGATCGATCTTGAGAAAGGCGCTCGGCCGATTGCGCCGGTTTTTCATCATCGGCGCCAGATCGGCGATCAGGCGCCTTAGCTGACCCGGCTCAGCCGAGGCGAGCGCATTCGAGAGCGCGAGCTTGGCGCTGGGCAGCCGCTCGACCAGTTGCTCGATTTCCGGCAGCAGACTCACGTCCTCGGCAATCGACTGCAGCAATTGCGGGGACGGCCGGCCGGAGAGAATCTGGAGTTTCAAGCGTTCGACCTTGTGCGTGAAGGTTTCGGCGGCGACATCGACGTCGGCAGCAAAGCGCAGCAGCGGCCCTACCCTGACGCGCAGGAAGTCGATCCTGGCGGAGGTGATCAGCGTCCAGAAACCGTCCTCCCAGGCTTGCTCGATCTCCCTCCAGACCTTGCGCACCGGGAACGAGTCCTGCGGAATGCGCTCCAGCATCTCGCGCAAGTCCGACACGGTCTGGACGAACGGCGTGGCTTCCTGATCGTGCAGATAGGCTTCAAGCAGCTTCAGGCGGGTGTTGAAAATCGAAACCAGCACCGGCACTTCGGAGGGCACCCGGTCGTCCGCCTGCCTGTTGAAGTCGTTCTGCCAGAAATCGATGATCTTGAACTCGGTCTTGCGGCCTTCGGGCAGGCGGTCGAAAAACCTGCACGCCTGGTGATTGCGCGTGCCGCGGCCGATCATCTGCCACAGCTTGATGCGCGACTGCACCGGCTTCATGAAGACGAGATTCACAACCTCCGGCACGTCAATGCCAGTATCGAGCATATCCACCGATATGGCGATGCGCGGCAGATCGTTCCTCTTGAACTTGGTGATCAGGCCGTCGCCGTAGCTGCCGTCGCGCACGCGCTCGGTGGTGGAGGTGACGACCTGCGCGACGCCAACGTGCTGCGGGTACATTTCCTCGAACACTTCCGTGATGCGATGCGCGTGGGCCTTGGTCATGGCGAAGACGATGGTCTTTCCGGGAAGCTGCGCGGATTGATCCTTGAGACAGACTTCCATGATCTCTTCCCACTGCCTGCGCAGCGTGTCCTTGTTGCTGACCTCGATTTCGATTTCAGTGCCGGCGTAATCGATGGCGTCGGGATCGATGCCCTGCTCGATCAGTGCGTTGCGGTCTTCCTCGGTGAGATCAGCGCCCTTGATCCCTTTGCGCTGAAAACCCGTGTGGGCCTGATACAGGCTGAAATCAACGAGGAATTTTTCCTTTACCGCCTGCTGGTATTCATAAAGGAAGGTCGGCGTCGCGTTGTCGCAGTGGAAGACACGAAACGTATCGCGCTCGATGAAGTTGGCTGGCGTCGCCGTGAGGCCGATCATGCGCGCGTCGAAGTATTCGATAACCTCGGTAAATCGACGGAAAATCGAACGATGCGCCTCGTCGAAAACGATCAGGTCGAAGAACCCGGGATTGAATTTCTGATAGCACAGGCTGAGCGTTTGCTCGGTGGCGACGAACAGGCGTTTGTCCGTATCAACCTTCCAGGTGTAGATGCGGTCGCGCGGCTCGTTGGGCAGGTGCGCCTTGAAACCATCGGTCAGCGCCTGGTCGACCAGCGCGTCGCGGTCGGCGAGGAATAGCATGTTCTGAGCTTGATTCGCGCGGAGGAACAAGTCGATCAGCGCCATGGTGGTGCGCGTCTTGCCGGTTCCCGTGGCCATCACCAGCAGCGCGCGGCGCTTGTTGGCGGCGAAGGCTTCGGCGACGCGGCGTATCGCTTCGTGCTGATACGGGCGGTCGACGATCCTGGTGTTGATCAGCACGCCCGGCAGCGGCTGGCCGTTCTGACTCAGGAACAGCAGTCGCTCCAAATCCTTGGGCGAGAAAAAGCCGGCGACCACGCGCGGATTGGCTTGGCCGACTTCCCAGAACCAGGTTTCGAGGCCGTTGGTCATGAAACCGAACGGCGCGTAGGACTGGCGCTTTGCGATTTCGGTTACGTAGTGGCGGAGTTGCTCGTCGGCCTCGCGCGGATTGCGCGAACAGCGTTTCGCCTCCACCACGGCGATGACTTCACCGCCAGGCGCGTAGAGGCAGTAGTCGGTGACGCCGTTCCACGGCTCGGCATCGTAGCCATCGACAGGGATCTCGAAGCCCACCTGTGTCCGGTCATCCAGATTCCAGCCGGCATGCCGTAGCGCCGGATCGATGATGACGTAGCGAGTCTGTGCCTCGCTGAGAGTAGTAGCAGGCGGCTTGGGCGTCACTTTCCGCCCTTCGCGGCACCGGTGCGCTTTTCGAACGGCTCCGTCTCCTCCTTGGTGTACAACCCATTGCGAAACACATGCGAGGCGACCTGGTAGAACGCGATCGCCTCGCGCACGAGCGCCGGGTCCTGGATCGCCTCGCGGTGGGTCATGTCCTCCGACACGCGGTACACCTCCACTTTCTTCCTCGGCTGCAGCACCACCATGCGGTCGCGCTTCAGGTAGCCGAGCGTCTGGTAGTTGGCGACGAAGGCGCGGTCGCTCTCGGGCGGCGCGCGCAGCACGTCGCGGCCGAAGAACTTGCTGGTGTAGCTGAAGTCGAGCAGCCCGAGCAGCGTCGGGGCGATGTCGATCTGCGACATGAGCCGGTCGAAGCGGCGCGGCGCGATGTGTTTGGGCGAGTAGACGAACAGCGGAATCAGGTACTTGTCCACCGGGATCTGCATGCCGCTGCGCGCGTTGGCGCCGTGGTCGGCGACGACGACGAACACCGTGTCGGCGAACCAGGAGTGGGAACGCGCCTGCTCGATGAAGCGGCCGATGGCGTAGTCGGTGTACTTGACGGCGCCGTCGCGACCGCTGCCCGAGGGGATGTCGATGCGGCCCTCCGGATAGACATAGGGGCGGTGATTGCTGGTGGTCAGCACGTGCACGAATACCGGGTGGCGGGGTTGCGCCGCGTGCTCGCGATCGATTTCCTCGAGCACGTAGTCGAACAGGTGCTCGTCGGCGACGCCCCAGATGGTCTCGACCTGGATCCTCTCCGACGGGATGCTGCGCCGGTCGATGACGCGATAGCCGTTGGAGTCGAAAAAGGCGTTCATGTTGTCGAAGTAACCATAGCCGCCGTAGGCAAACGCGCTGGTGTAGCCGTGGCGGTCGAACACGCTCGCCAGCGAAAACAGCCCGGCGTTGTTCGGACGGCGCACGATCGACTGGCCCGGCGGCGGCGGCAGCGCGAGCGCGAGCGCCTCCATCCCGCGCACGGTGCGATTGCCCGAGGAATACACCCTGCTGAACCACAGGCTCTCGCTCGACAGCTTGTCCAGGTACGGGGTGAGGCCGCGCCGGTTGCCGTAGACGCCGAGAAACTCCGCGCCCAGGCTCTCGACGCTGATGAGGACGACGTTGTGGCGCTGCTCGGGCCGGCCCGAATCGAACCTGCGCTCGATGCCGCTGCGATCCCCGGACAGCGGCCTGCCCCCGCCCTGCAGCAGCGCCGCGTGCACCGCGCTCATTGCCTCGGGGAGCGGCAGAGTCGCGTAATAGCGGTCGTAGCTCAACTCGTTGCGGTAGTTCGCGGCGAAGAATTCGTAGACGCCGTTGCCCGCGAGATCGTTGGCCGAGTCTTCGGTGGAAAAGTTCTTCAGGTCGACGTTGAGCGCGACCAGCGTCGCGGCAACCGCAGCCGAGTAGACCGCGAGCGCGGCGAGCATGGGCTTCCAGCCGAGGGGCGCGCCGCTACCGTGCCAGACGCGCCGCGCCACCAGCGACGCAGCGACGCCGGCCGGCACCAGCAGCGCGAGCAGGATAAGACCGACCGGGTAACTCTGGCGGATGTTCCCCAGGACTTCGGTCGTGTACAGCAGATAGTCGACCGCAATGAAATTGAAGCGCGAGAAGAACTCGTCCCAGAAGAGCCACTCGGCGACTGCGAGCAGGAAAGCGCCGTAGGCAAAGGCGAACACGAACACGATCGCCGGCGCGCGGTGCAGGCGGCTGTGTGCGATCCGGTCCGGGACGAGCGCGAGCCAAATGACCATCGGCGCCACCAGGTACAGCGCTGCGACCGTGTCGAACATCAGCCCGAAACCGAAAACCCTCAGCCAGTCCACCAGCCCCCAGGTCGCCTGCACGTCCGGACGCAGCGCAAGCAGCACGCGCATCGCCGTCGAAACGGCCACGATCAGCCCCGCCGTTGCGAGCGCTGGAGCAAAGCGTGCGTATCGTGCCCTGAGGGTGGTCATCGCGACATCCGGGTGGAATTGTAGCCCGCTCGCGGTCCCGCCGACCTCGCCCTGTCGCGCCGACGCAGGATTCCGCTAGAATGAGGGCTCCTCTTTCGATGCCACACTCGGGAGTCACCATGTCGATGGCCGATCGCGATGGACTCATCTGGTACGATGGCAAGCTCGTGCCCTGGCGTTCCGCGACTACCCACGTGCTCACCCACTCGCTGCACTACGGGCTTTCGGTATTCGAGGGCGTGCGCGCCTACAAGACCGTCGACGGCCCGGCGATCT